>NZ_JBHVDX010000039.1:12603-55081 GCF_042802555.1 Streptomyces sp. NPDC057474
GCGGAGGCCTGACCCCGCCCTCCCCGCGGAGGCCTGACGCCGTCCTCCCCGCAGAGGCCCGTCTCCGCCCTCGACGCTGAACTCCGTTGCGGCGGCCCTCGCCCGACACGAAGATCGACCCCATGCCGACCTTCACCGCACCCGACGGAACAGAACTCGCCTACCATCTGCGCGGCGAGGGCGCCCCGCTGATCGTCCTCCCCGGTGGAGCCATGCGCGCCTCCGCCTACCTGGGCGACCTGGGCGGCCTCACCGCCCACCGGCGCCTGGTGCTGCTCGACCTGCGCGGCACGGGCGACTCCGCGATCCCCGCCGATCCGGCGACGTACCGGTGCGACCGCCAGGTCGACGACGTGGAGGCACTCCGCGCCCACCTGGGCCTGGACCGCATGGACCTGATCGCCCACTCGGCCGGCGGCAACCTGGCCATGCTCTACGCGGCCCGGTATCCCGAGCGGGTCTCCCGCCTGGCGCTGATCACCGCCACCCCCTGGGCGGTGGGCCTGCCGGTGACCATCGAGGACCGTCTCACCGCCGCCCGCCTCCGCAGGGACGAACCGTGGTTCGCCAAGGCGTATCCGGCCTTCGAGGCGGCCTGGACCGGCCGAGGCCCCTTCGACGATGCCATGATGCCGTTCTTCTACGGCCGCTGGGACGACACCGCCCGCGCCCACGTGGCCGCCGAGGAGGGACAGACGAATGACGAGGCGTCCGCCGTCTACGGCTCCACGGGCGCCTACGACCCGTCCGCCACCCGAGCCGCACTCGCCGAACTGCCGGCGCCGGTCCTCGTGTACGCGGGCGAACTCGACACCGGCCCGACGCCCGACCTCGCCCGCCGCGCGGCCGGCCTCTTCCCGGACGCGCGGCTCGCGGTCCAGACCGGCGGCGGGCACTTCCCGTGGCTCGACGACCCGAAGGGGTTCACGGAGCGTGTGACGGCCTTCCTCAGCGGCCGCTGACGCGGTTCCGGGGTCGGCTCACACGTCCGCAGCCACCGCCACCGACCGCGCCCAGCGGTAGTCCGCCTTGCCGCTGGGGGAGCGCTGGATGGTGTCGGTGAGAACCAGCTGGCGGGGGACTTTGTACCCGGCGAGGCGGGTACGGCAGTGGGTCTGGATGTCCTCCAGTGACGGCTGGGCGGCGCCCGCGCGCAGCTGCACCACGGCGGCGACATGGTTGCCCCAGCGGGCGTCCGGCACCCCGGCCACCAGCGCGTCGTACACGTCTGGGTGGGCCTTGAGGGCCTGTTCGACCTCCTCCGGGTACACCTTCTCGCCACCGGTGTTGATGCACTGCGAGCCCCGGCCGAGGACCGTGACGACGCCCTCCTCGTCGACGGTCGCCATGTCGCCGAGGAGCACCCAGCGCTCGCCGTCCCGTTCGAAGAAGGTCTCGGCGGTCTTCCTCGGGTCGTTGTAGTAGCCGAGGGGGACATGGCCACGCTGGGCCACCCGGCCCGGCACACCGACCGGGACGGGCTCGTACGTCGCCGGATCCACGACCCGCGTACGGGAGTGGACGCGGATGCGGAAACCGTCGCCCGCGCCCGAGTCGTCCGTCGCCGTGCCGTTGAAGCCGGACTCCGACGAACCGAAGTTGTTCAGCAGCATCGCGTTCGGCACCAGGGCCTGGAACTGCTGCCGGACCGTCTCCGACATGATCGCGCCGGAGGACGACACGCTGAACAGGGCCGAGCAGTCCGTGCCCCTCATCGGGCCGTTGAGCGCGTCGATCAGCGGGCGCAGCATCGCGTCGCCCACCAGCGACACACTGGTGACCTTCTCCTTCTCGATCGTCCGCAGGGCCTCCTCGGGCACGAACTTGCGATGGATCACCACCCGTTGGCCGAAGTTGAACCCGATGAACGCGGTGAGCGTGGACGTGCCGTGCATCAGCGGGGCCGTGGGGAAGAACGTGATCCCGTCTCCCCCGGCCGCGACCCGCTCGGCCAGCTCCTCCGGCGACTTCACCGGCTCCCCGGTCGGCGCGCCACCGCCCAACCCCGAGAAGAACAGGTCTTCCTGACGCCACATCACCCCTTTGGGCATGCCTGTCGTACCGCCGGTGTAGATGATGAACTGGTCGTCGCCCGAGCGTGCCGGGAAGCCCCGCTCGGCGGACGCGGTCGCCTCCGCCTCGGCGAAGTCGATGGCCTCGAGCGCGGGCGCGTCCGGTGCGGGGGTCCCCACCCGCACCAGATGCCGCAGCTTCTCCGTCCGCGGCAGCGCGGCCGCGACCCGCCCCGTGAACTCCGTGTCGAAGACCAGAGCGGCCAGATCCGCGTCCCGGTAGAGGTAGACCAGCTCCTCCTCCACGTAGCGGTAGTTGACGTTGACCGGCACGATGCGCGCCTTGAGGCACCCGAGCGCGGTCTGCAGATACTCGATGCCGTTGTAGAGGTGCAGCCCCACGTGCTCACCGGGCTCTATCCCGCTGTCGAGCAGATGGTGCCCGATGCGGTTGGCCGCCGCGTCCAGTTCCGCGTACGTGAGCCGGTGTTCCGCGCCCGTGCCGGGGATGTCGAGATACGCGAGCGCCGCCCGGTCGGGGACCACGTCGACCACCGACTCGAACAGGTCGGCAATGTTGTACTCCACCGCGCTCCTCCTGACCCCGGACGTGCCCAACGCGCGTGCCGTAACCATCGGCTCGCCGGTCATCAGAGCAAAGGGCGCCGTGACTGTGAAGGGCTCGCGCAGAAGAAATCTGACTGTGTGTCAGCAAACCCTTGTACTGACTCCGCGCCTCCTGCAACCTGTTCTCGTTCCGGAGACGGAACCCCGTGCTCGCTCTGCCGGACGGAGGAAGCGATGGGTGGTACGGAACACCTGACCGTGCGACGCGAAGGCGCCACACTGGTACTCACGCTCAACAGGCCCGAGGCCAAGAACGCGCTCTCGCTGCCGATGCTCGTCGGCCTCCACGACGGCTGGGCCGAGGCCGACGAGGACGAAGCGGTCCGCTCGATCGTCCTCACGGGAGCCGGTGGCGCCTTCTGCGCCGGGATGGACCTCAAGGCCCTCGCGGGCAAGGGCATGGAGGGCCAGCAGTACCGGGACCGGCTCAAGGCCGACCCCGATCTGCACTGGAAGGCGATGCTCCGCCATCACCGGCCGCGCAAACCGGTGATCGCCGCGGTCGAGGGGTACTGCGTCGCGGGCGGCACCGAGATCCTGCAGGGCACCGATATCCGGGTCGCGGGCGAGTCGGCGACATTCGGCCTCTTCGAGGTCAAGCGCGGGCTTTTTCCGATCGGCGGCTCCACGGTTCGTCTCCAGCGGCAGATTCCGCGCACTCATGCGTTGGAGATGCTGCTCACGGGGCGGCCGTACAGCGCGCGCGAGGCCGCCGGGATCGGGCTGATCGGGCATGTCGTGCCTGATGGCACGGCCCTGACGAAAGCCCTGGAGATCGCCGAGGTGATCAATGCGTGCGGGCCGTTGGCCGTGGAAGCGGTGAAGGCGTCCGTGTACGAGACGGCCGAGATGACCGAAGCGGATGGGCTGGCCGCCGAGCTGAAGCGGGGGTGGCCTGTTTTCGACACCGATGACGCGAAGGAAGGGGCTCGGGCTTTTGCCGAGAAACGGCCCCCTGTTTACAAGCGGGCGTAGGCGCTTTGTCGGGGGCGGTTGTGGTTCGGCTGCGGGTGGTTCGTGGCTGGTCGCGCAGTTCCCCGCGCCCCTGAAGGGGCGCTCCTGTCGCCCCTTTTCGAAGGAGGAAGACCTCGATGTCCGCAATCCTCAAAGCGCCCCTCACCGTCGAGTTCCCGTTCACCCGGTCCCTCGGGCCCGTTCAGAGCGCCTTTCTCACCGGGCTTCGTGAGCGGGTCGTTCTCGGTGTGCGCACCGGCGACGGCAGGGTTCTGGTCCCGCCCGTCGAGTACGACCCTGTCACCGCCGAGGAGATCCGCGATCTCGTCGAGGTCGCGTCGACCGGCACCGTGACCACCTGGGCCTGGAACCACGACCCGCGCCGCGGCCAGCCCCTCGACACCCCCTTCGCCTGGGTCCTGGTGCGGCTCGACGGCGCGGACACCGCGGTGCTGCACGCCCTGGACGCGCCGGGCCCCGACGCCGTACGCACCGGCATGCGCGTCCGTGTCCGCTGGGCCGAAGAACGGTCCGGTGCCATCACGGACATCGCCTGCTTCGAGCCGTACGACGGGGACGCGGTGGAACCGGCGGGTCACAACGGTGAGTTCGGTGACCCGGTCACCGGCATCGTCGCCCCCGCCCGCCTCGACTACACCTACTCGCCCGGCCGAGCCCAGACCGGTTACATCCACGCCCTCGGCGGCCGCCGCACCGTCGGCGAGCGCTGCCCGTCCTGCCGGAAGGTGTACGTCCCGCCGAGGGGCGCCTGTCCGACCTGCGGGGTGGCCACGGCCGAACAGGTGGAGGTCGGGCCGGGCGGGACGGTCACCACGTTCTGCATCGTCAACATCAAGGCTGCTCATACGGCGAATCTCGACATCGAAGTCCCGTACGTCTACGCCCACATCGCCCTCGACGGCGCCGGGCTCGCCCTGCACGGCCGTATCGCCGGCATCCCCTACGACCAGGTGCGCATGGGGCTGCGCGTCGAACCGGTGTGGACGGAAGGGGCCCGCTACCCCGACCACTACCGGCCCACCGGCGAACCCGACGCGGACTACGACATGTACAAGGAGGTCCTGTGACGCGCGAGGTACCACGAGCCGCAGGCGTACGGGACATCGCCGTCGTCGCCTTCGCCCAGACCGACCACCGGCGCACCAGCGACGAGGTCTCCGAGGTGGAGATGCTCATGCCGGTGCTGCACGAGGTCATGGAGAGCACCGGGCTCAAGACCGCCGACATCGGCTTCACCTGCTCCGGCTCCAGCGACTACCTCGCCGGCCGCGCCTTCTCCTTCACCCTCGCCCTCGACGGCGTGGGCGCCTGGCCGCCGATCTCCGAGTCGCATGTCGAGATGGACGGGGCGTGGGCGCTGTACGAGGCATGGGTGAAGCTGCAGACCGGGGACGCGGACACCGCGCTCGTCTACGCGTACGGCAAGTCCTCACCCGGCTCCGTACGGGACGTCCTCACCCGGCAGCTGGACCCGTACTACGTGGCTCCGCTGTGGCCCGACTCCGTCGCCCTCGCCGCCCTCCAGGCCCGGGCGCTCATCGACGCGGGCACCACGGACGAGCCGGCACTGGCGGCGGTCGGGGTGCGCAGCCGCGCGGACGCCGCCGCCAACTCCCATGCCCAGCTGAGGGGTTCGGCGCCACAGGGGGAGTACCTCGTACGGCCGCTGCGCACCGGGGACTGTCCGCCCATCGGAGACGGGGCCGCGGCCGTGGTCCTCGCGGCGGGGGCGCGGGCCCGTGACCTGTGCGAGCGGCCCGCCTGGATCCGGGGCATCGACCACCGCATCGAGGCGCACGGCATCGGCGTACGCGATCTGACCGACTCGCCGTCCACCCGCCTCGCCGCCGAGCGGGCCGGTGCGTATGAACGTCCCGTGGACAGCGCCGAGTTGCACGCGCCGTTCAGCTCCCAGGAGGTGATCCTGCGCGAGGTGCTGGGGCTCGACGACAGCGTGCGGGTCAATCCGTCGGGCGGGCCCCTGGCCGCCAACCCGATCATGGCCGCCGGGCTCATCCGGATCGGCGAGGCCGCCGCACGCATCCACCGGGGTGAGTCCGACCGGGCGCTGGCACACGCCACGTCCGGCCCCTGTCTGCAGCAGAACCTGGTCGCCGTACTCGAAGGGGATCCGCGATGAGCAAGGAGCCCGTGGCCGTCGTAGGCGTCGGCCAGACCAAGCACGTGGCGGCGCGCCGGGACGTGTCGATCGCGGGGCTGGTCCGGGAGGCCGCCCGACGGGCCCTCGACGACGCCGAGTTGACATGGGCCGACATCGAGGCCGTCGTCATCGGCAAGGCGCCCGACTTCTTCGAGGGCGTCATGATGCCCGAGCTGTATCTCGCGGACGCGCTCGGCGCGGTCGGCAAGCCCATGATGCGGGTGCATACGGCAGGCTCGGTGGGCGGATCGACCGCGCTGGTCGCCGCGAGCCTGGTCGCCGCCCGCATCCACGGGACCGTACTGACCCTGGCGTTCGAGAAGCAGTCCGAGTCGAACGCCATGTGGGGCCTGTCCCTGCCGATACCGTTCCAGCAGCCGCTGCTGGCCGGCGCCGGCGGCTTCTTCGCCCCGCACGTCCGGGCGTACATGCGGCGCAGCGGCGCTCCCGACACCGTCGGTTCCCTCGTGGCGTACAAGAACCGCCGCAACGCCCTCAAGAACCCCTACGCGCACCTCCACGAGCACGACATCACGCTGGAGAAGGTCCAGGCCTCGCCCATGCTGTGGGACCCGATCCGCTACTCGGAGACCTGCCCGTCCTCCGACGGGGCCGTCGCGATGGTCCTCACCGACCGCGCGGGGGCCGCCCGTGCGCCCCGCCCCGCCGCGTGGATGCACGGTGGCGCGATGCGCAGCGAGCCGACGTTGTTCGCGGGCAAGGACAGCGTGTCGCCGCGCGCGGGGCGGGACTGCGCGGCCGACGTGTACCGGCAGGCGGGCATCGCGGACCCGCGCCGGGAGATCGACGCGGTGGAGATGTACGTGCCGTTCTCCTGGTACGAGCCGATGTGGCTGGAGAACCTCGGTTTCGCCGACGAGGGGGAGGGCTGGAAGCTCACCGAGTCCGGTGTCACCGAGCTGGACGGGGATCTTCCGGTCGACATGTCGGGCGGGGTGCTGTCCACCAATCCCATCGGCGCCTCCGGCATGATCCGTTTCGCGGAGGCGGCGCTCCAGGTGCGGGGCCTCGCGGGAGAACACCAGGTGGAGGGAGCCCGTCGGGTGCTCGGGCACGCCTACGGCGGCGGTTCGCAGTTCTTCTCGATGTGGCTGGTGGGCGCCGAACCGCCCACCTCCTGAACCTCCCCCTCACATGGCCTGTCGGCGGTGGGGGTCGATCGCTAGTCTGGCGGGCGGACGACGAACCGGGAGGAGCACGGACGTGGCCGAGACCACCATGGAGCAGCGATCCCTCGACGGCTGGCACAAGCCGGCGGAACTGGACCTCAGCAACGCGGACTGGCGGTCGAGCAGCCAGGGGCGGGGAGATGTCCAGATCGCCTTTGTCGAGGGTTTCATCGCCATGCGCAACAGCGGCAGCCCCGAAAGCCCCTCGTTGATCTTCACCCCCGCCGAGTGGGGCGCCTTCGTGTCGGGGGCCCGCGAGGGCGAGTTCGACCTGACCTGAGCGGACGTACGCGTGGTGTCGGTGGGCGGCCGGAGCCTGACGGCGCCCACCGACAGGGAGAGGGGGTAGTGGTGGGGGTCCGGAGCGACCGAACCGGGCCCGGTACTGTCCGGTGACGGACCGGTCAGCGGAGGGTGACCTCGCGTGGACCGTTGTACGGCGCCAGCGACAGGACGGTCCGCGGTGTCCGCAGCCCCTCGTGACCCGCGAACAGCTCACGCGCCGCGACGAAGCGCACCTCGTCACCCACCACCGGCGCGACCTCGTCGTACAGTCCGCGCACCGGGTCCACGAGCTCCTGGCCGGCCTCGGTCTCCGTGCCCCAGATGTCCCACAGCAGCGTCTCGACCTTGTTGATGTCCGCGAGATCGAGCCGGACGTTCCCGGCCACGAACCACTCCCCGTTCAACGGTCCTTCCTCCGGCGGGTGCAGGCCGAACGACCGGGGGTCCGCACCGCCTTCCCGGATGGCCAGCCATGCCTTGCCCGCGACGAGGAAGCGGTCGCGGGGCACGTCCATCGGATCGAAGTCGATGTTCCAGGTGTCGACGATCAATGGGTCCGTCAGCTGCGCGTCGGCGAGCAGCCACCCCCGCGCCGGGTCCCAGTACTCGGTGACCACGTGGTCGCAGTGGAAACCGTTGCTGCCGAAATAGGTGGCGAAGCCCGACCGCAGCCGGGCGGGCACGCCCATATGGCGCAGGAGCGAGCAGTGCAGCAGCGAGAAGTCGCGGCACACACCGACGAACCGGTCCCCGGGCTCGCGGCGGTGCGACAACGGTGCATCGTTTCGCTCGACGACGATCCGCAGGATGTCGTCGAGATAGCGCGTCTCGGCGTCGTTGTGCAGCCGCTCCTGCGGGATGGCGTAACCGAACGTTTCACCCTCGAGCCGATGGATCATCAGATCTCGTGCCAGGCGGGCGAGTTGAGCGGGTTCGGGCGGGAGGCCGACGTAGAGCGGGGCGAGTTCGCCCGGGTCGGTGAAGGTGCTCTGTGCGGCGTAGAAGGCGGCGACATCCGGTGCGAGGTGCACGGGTGGCATGACTGGACCCCCAGAATGAATCGGCCACGTGTTCGATTTACGGGCCGCTTCGCCTCACCGTGCCAAAATTCACCCTCAATTGTCCAGAATTCCCGCAGAAATGTGCGTGCCCGGAATTCCCTGCTCGAATTGCGGCCGACTTAATTTAATGGATGATGGCTCGCCTATCATTAGCGCCATGGAGTACTCGATCAGTGCGGACGCGCGGCTCGCCCTGGACCTCGCCCTGACCGTCCGCCACGACGGCAACGGCGCTGGCGCCGACGACCTGACCGAGCCCATGGGGCTCGCCACCTGGGTCCGGGCACACGCGGACGTCCTGCCGGTCGCCGTCGGCTTCACCGCCGACGAGACCGCACTCACCGCCGTACGCGATCTCCGCGGAGCCGTCCGGGCCCTGTTCGCACGCGCCGTCAGCCCCGGCGAGCCCAGCCCGGCCGACGCCGCCCGGCTGCTGCCCGTCCCCGAGGCCCTGGCACGCCTCAACGAGGCCGCCGCTTTGACTCCGACCGTCCCGGTGCTCTCGTGGGGCCCCGGCGCCGAACCCGTCGTGCGTCATGAACCCGCCACCGGCGAGGACCCGCTCACCGCCGCGCTCGCCCGCGCCGCCCTCGCCTTCTTCGCGAGCCCCGAACGGCAGCGGCTGCGCGCCTGCCACGCACCACGCTGCGTGCGCTATTTCCTCAAGGAGCACCCCCGCCAGGAATGGTGCAAGCCGTCCTGCGGCAACCGCGCCCGCGTCGCCCGCCACCACCGACGGCACAAGGAGATGGCGAGCTGAGAGCCGAGGAGGCGCTGCCCGGCTCAAGGGGCGCGGCGCCGTGACGCTCTGCGGCTCCGCCGCGCGGCCACGACCAGCCACAGGCCCCTCGCACCCGAAGAACGACCCTGGCTCTCCGACGCTCCCTCGGCCCCACCGTCGCACGGCACGCCGTACCATTGCGGCATGTCCTTCCTCCGCCGCCGCAGCGCCACCCCTGCCGGTCCCGACTTCGACGTACTGGCCATGGACCCGGGCGACTGGCCGGGCAATCTCGGTGCCGGCCTGCTGCCCGCCCCCGACGGCAGCTGCCAGGGCGTCTTCCTGCGCTACGACCTCTACGGCGGCCGCGGCCCCGCGATGATCATCGGCAACCTCCCGGAGGGCTCCCCGGCGCGCGAGGTCGCCGACGGCGAGATCCCCTTCGAGGTGGCCCAGCTGCTGATCGCGCTGGAGAACGAGGAGGACATCACCGTCGTCGGTTCCGAGGACCTCCCGGTGATGCAGGGCGACAACCTCCTGATCGTCCGCCGACTCAAGCTCTCCGAGTCCCGGATCTCCTGCGTCCAGTTCGACCGCAGCGACAACGTCCTGGTGACCATCGCCGCCTGGGACCGCCCCATCACCGACGACCTGTACACCCTGCTCAAGCCGCTCCCGGCGGAGCTGTTCCAGCAGGGCTGAGAGCAAAAAACAGACGAGAGCAAAAAAGAGGACGAAGACGAAGGGCCGGGCTCGCACCCGGCCCTTCGTCGTGCCCTCAGGCGACCTCGTCCTCACGCGGCCGGCAGCACCCGCACGTCCGCCGCCCGCACGAACGCCACCCGATGGCCGAACTGGATCTCGTAGTACAGATCCTCACCGACCACGACCCTGTGCCCGGTCGTGTCGAAGGAGACGGCGTAGTAGTACTCGCCCGGCACCCGGCCGCCGGCGACGTACTTCTGGCCCTTGAGGAGGTTGTACGGCAGCGGGGACACCGCCTGTGCGGGCACGCCCGCCGGGTAAGCCTTCGCCTCCGGGTAGGCGCGGCCGAACACAGGAATCTCCGCGACGCCTTTCCTGGGCGTCACGACCAGAGCGGCCGCGCCGACCGCAGTCGGCTTCCCCTTCGGATTCTGGAACCATGCCTTCTGCCCCAGGTACCAGATCGCCGTCCAGTCGCCCTGACGCCCGGCGACCGCGTACTGCTGGCCGGTGGAGACCCGCGAACCGAGGTCGTTCACGTCGATCGTCGAGTCACCGCCGCCCGGCCGCAGGCCGATGTCCTTGATCAGGGGCGACGTCACATCCGGCTCGCTGTACAAACGTACGGCGCTCGAGCCGTGCACCGCGCACGGCTCGCCCTTGCCGGCGCATCCCGTGAACTCCGGCCTGTTGCCGGCGTAGTTCGGGAGGATGGTGACCACGGTGCTGTTCTTGTCGGACGTCGGGCCGAACGGCTCGCCCAGCAGCTCGAAGTAGTGCCGCCAGTCCCAGTACGGGCCCGGGTCGGTGTGCATTCCCGGGATCGTCGCCGTCGTCGGGCCCGGCACGGTGTCATGGCCCAGGATGTGCTGACGGTCCAGCGGGATGCGGTACTTGTCGGCAAGGTACTTCACCAGCCGCGCCGACGTCCGGTACATCGCCTCCGTGTACCAGGCGTCCGGCGAGGCCAGGAAGCCCTCGTGCTCCAGGCCGACCGACCCCGCGTTGACGTACCAGTTGCCGGCGTGCCAGCCCACGTCCTTGTTCTTCAGATGCTGGGCGATGTGCCCGTCCGTGGAGCGCAGCGAATAGTGCCACGACACATAGGTCGGGTCCTGGACCAGCTTCAGAGTGGTGTCCCAGGTGGCCTCGGTGTCATGGACGACGATGTACCGGATGCGCTGCGAGTTCGGCCGGTCGGCCAGGTCGTGGTTGCCGTAGTCCTTGTCGCCGAACTCCTCGTACGGGGCCGGGATCCACTCGCAGGACACCGTTGTCGGGCACTCCGTGCCGTCCACCGCCGCCGCGCGCAGCCCCGCCCGGGACAGCTGCCCGGTGTCCGGGTTCAGGCCCGGCTCGGCGTCGAGCGTCACCCGCTGGCCGGCGTCCGTGACGCGCCCGGCGCCGTTGCCGATCACCGCGAACACCTCGTCCGCGTACGCCGCCGCCGTCGCCCGGTCGTCGGCGCCCGAGAAGCGCGCCACCGCCCCGTACCAGGCCGCCGGATCGGTGCTCGGCCACGCGCCGAGCTCCCGCTGCGCGGCGGCGAGCAGCGCGGCACCGCCCGCCACATTCGCCTCGGCGTCCGTGCGCAGCGTCCGCGCCGGCAGACCGGTCAGTGCGGCCGCCTTTGTCAACGTCCGCAGCCTGGACGGGAGTTCGGCTGGGTCGGGCAGGTCCGCCTCGGCCACCAGGGGCGCCCGGGAGTCGTCGCCACGCGCGTCCTCCGTGCCCTCGCTGTGGTGCGGGGCCTCGGCCAGAGCCGTACGGGCATCGGTCAGGTGCATGGGGCCGTATCCCCCGGTGACGCTGGGCGCGCCGCCGTGGGCGTCCCAGCGGGACTGGAGATAGGAGACGCCGAGCAGGACACTGCGCGGTACGCCGTACTCGGCGGCCGCGGTGGCGAAGGCGCCCTGCAGACGAGCCGAGGCGGAGGACGACTGGCTGTCGGGCGGGGCCGCGCCCAGCAGGGGCAGCAACAGGACAGCGGGGGCTGCGGCGAACGCCGTTCTACGGGTACGTCTGCGGTGTGGGGTGGGCCTGCGGTCGGTGGGGGATCCTCGCAAGGCGGCCTCCTGGAACGGTGGGGCGTTGGGGGGCGTGCGGGGCCGAACGTGCACCAGTGCTATCGGTCGGCCGACGATCCGTCAATCATGCCCGGCGGAGGCGGGTTCCCCTGTGATTGCCTGCCCCTGTCATGAGGGCCGCTGCCGTGACGAAGGCCCGCCGACATGACGAAGGCCCGCGGCGCGCCCTTGTGCAGGGCACACCGCGGACCTCCATTTCCCCTCAGCGAGTGCCTACCGCCGCCCGTACGGCCTTGCGGGCCAACTGGCAGTCGTCGTGCAGCCGCCTGAGCAGCAGCCGCTGTTCCTCGCCGGACGGCGCAGCAGCAGGGTGGGCCGGGCCCGATGCCGCCGGGGTCGAGTCGTGCATCGAACGCTGCACTGCCGTCTCGTAGGTACGGATCTCACGGGTCAGTACGAGCATCAGGTTCACCAGGAACGCGTCCCGTGAGGCCGGGCCCGCCGACTGCGCCAGCTGACTGATCTGCCGCCGCGCCACCGGTGCGTCCCCGAGCACCGCCCACAGCGTCGCCAGGTCGTACCCCGGCAGATACCACCCCGCGTGCTCCCAGTCCACCAGCACTGGACCGGCCGGTGAGAGAAGGATGTTCGACAGGAGGGCGTCGCCGTGACAGAACTGGCCCATGCCCTGACGGCCCGACGCGTGCGCGATGCCGTGCAGGAGCTTCTGCAGATCGCCCATGTCCCGGTCGGTGAGCAGACCCAGCTCATGGAATCGGGAGATCCGCTCCGCGTAGTCCAGCGGGGCGTCGAACGTCCCCGCCGGTGGCCGCCACGCGTTCAACCGGCAGATCGCGCCGAGCGCCGTCCGGATGTCGGCGCGCGGCGGCGCCTCCACCGGATGCCGCTGCAGGGCGGCCACCCGGCCCGGCATCCGCTCGATGACCAGGGTGCAGTTGTCCGGGTCCGCCGCGATCAGCCTCGGCGCTCGCACCGGGGGGCGGTGCCGGACGAACGAGCGGTATGCGGCTATTTCGTGCCTGAGCCGCTCCTCCCAGATGGAGGAATGGTCCAGTAAACACTTGGCGACGGCCGTGCTGCGCCCTGTCGTACCGACGAGCAGCACCGAGCGGCCGCTGCGGCGCAGCACCTGGACCGGAGTGAACTCCGGGCAGATGCGATGCACCGAGGCGATCGCCGTGCGCAGCTGCGCGCCCTGAGGGCCGGACAGGTCGAGTCTCCCGCTGAGCGGTTGGGTGCCGAGCCCCGGCACGCGCCGCGTCCGGCCGCCACCGAGCATCGGGGCCGCCGTACGCGTGGGGTCGAGGTAGGGGCCGCCGCTGCCCGGCGGGCGGGGGTGCAGCGACCGGGGAGGAGCGGACACGGAGGACGATGCTGCGTACATGGGGGAAGACAGATCCCTTCGTGTGCCGGCAATGTCACGCGCTACCCGTCCCGGCCGTCCGGGGACACCCTGGGGAGTGCCCGTCGGGGCGACCGGGTCGGGGTGGCGCTTTCCTACCTGACACCGGATGGCCCATGGCACACCATGTAGCGCACCCTGGCGAAGCCTGGCGAATAGTCCCCGTGCAACTGACAGCGGGCTACATTCAACTCAGCCGAGAACCTGGGGGCTTGACGTGAGCGGACAACCCAATACCCGACTCTCAGACCTGTTCGGCTTGGCCGGCTGGTCGAAGGGCGAGCTCGCGAGACTGGTCAACCGGCAGGCGGCGGCCATGGGCCACCCCCAGCTGGCGACCGACACCTCGCGGGTGCGGCGGTGGATCGACATGGGAGAGATCCCGCGCGATCCCGTGCCGCGGGTGCTGGCGGCGCTGTTCACCGAGCGTCTCGGCCGTGTCGTGACCATCGAGGACCTCGGTCTGGTCCGGCACGGGCGTACGGGGAAACGGCCGGGCGGCGGGAGTGTGGAACATCCCGACGGTGTGCCGTGGGCGCCCGAACGGACTGCTGCGGTCCTCACCGAATTCACGGGAATGGACCTCATGCTCAACCGACGCGGCTTGGTGGGTGCGGGTGTCGCGCTCACCGCGGGACCCGCACTCAGCAGCGCCATGCACGACTGGCTGCACACCGATCCGGCCCTCGCGGCCGACGCCCCCGACCTCGACAACCCCCTGCACGCCGACCCCGCCGGGTTCGACCGTTACGAGGCCGCCCCCATCGGGTCGCAGGAGATCGAGGAACTGGAGCGCTCGGTCGAGGTGTTCCGGGCCTGGGACGCGGCCCGCGGCGGCGGGCTGCAACGCAAGGCTGTCGTGGGACAGCTCAACGAGGTGGGAGGCATGCTCTCCTACCGTCACCCCGAGCATCTGCAGCGGCGCCTGTGGGGCGTTGCCGCCAACCTCGCCGTCCTCGCGGGCTGGATGTCGCACGACATCGGCCTCGAACCCACCGCCCAGAAGTACTTCATCATCGCCGCCCACGCCGCCCGGGAGGGCGGTGACCGGCCCCGTGCCGGCGAGGCCCTCTCCCGGGCGGCCCGACAGCTGGTGCACCTCGGCAAGCCCGACGAGGCGCTCGACCTCATGAAGCTGGCCCAGTCCGGCTCCGGCGAGCAGGTGCTGCCGCGCACCAAGGCCATGCTCCACACCGTCGAGGCCTGGGCGCAGGCCTCCATGGGCAAGGGCCAGGCCATGCGCCGCACCCTGGGCCGGGCCGAGGACCTGTTCGTCTCCGACCGGGCGGACGTGCCGCCGCCCAGTTGGATGCAGATGTTCAAGGAGGAGGACCTCTACGGCATGCAGGCCCTGGCCTACCGCACACTCGCGGAGCACGACCCGGCCGCGGCCAAGCAGGCCCAGCACTACGCGGAGAAGGCCCTGGAGCTGCGCGTCGACGGCCGCCAGCGTTCGAAGATCTTCGACTTCCTGTCCATGGCCTCGGCCTGCTTCATCGCCGACGATCCCGAACAGGCGGACCGGTACGCCCGCCTCGCCCTGATGTCGATGGGCTCCAACTCCTCCCACCGCACGTGGGATCGGCTGCGTGAGATGTATCGGCTCACCGGTCAGTACTCCAGCTATCCGAAGATCCAGGAGCTGCGGGAGGAGCTCAAACTCGCCCTCCCCAAACCCCAGTCGAAGAACAGGGGCGACATCGCGTCGGCGTGACCGTCGGGAACGGCCCGTAAACCGTCAGGAGCTGACCCTGGCGACGAGCACGCAGGCGTCGTCCGCACGCTCGGTCTCGCCGAACTCTTCCACCACGGTCCGTACGCATTCCTGGGCCGTACGCGCCTCGCCGAACCGTGGGGCCAGGTCCAACAGCCGCTGGACGGCGGCCTCTCCTCCCCGCCGGGGGACCAGCCCATCAGTGTGCAGGAGCAGCAGGTCGCCCTGTTCGAGCGTCACTTCGGCCTGCCCGTAGACGGCACCCGAGGTCGCTCCGAGCAGGACGCCGTCCGGCGATGTCAACACGCGCCCCGTCCCGTCGCGGAACAGCAGCGGGGCGGGGTGCCCGGCCTGCGCCCAGACGAGGGTGCGGGTCGCCGGCCGGTAGCGGCAGCAGACTGCGCTGCCGAGGGCCGGCTGCACGGTGGTGTCCAGTAACTGGTTGAGGCAGGCCATCAGCCGGCCCGGCTCGGTGCCCGCCATCGCCATGCCGCGCAGCGCGCCGATCAGCATCGCCATGCCCGAGGTGACGGTGACGCCGTGCCCGGTGAGGTCGCCCACGCTCAACAGGCTCTCGCCGCCGGGCAGTTCGAGGGCGTCGTACCAGTCGCCTCCGATCAGCGCGCTCGTCGAGCAGGGCAGGTAGTGGGCCGCCAGGTCCAGTCGTTCGGGGCCCTGTCGCGGGAGCCGCAGCGAGCTGCGCCACGGCGGCAGCACGGCCTCCTGCAGCTCGACCGCGAGCCGGTGCTCGGTCTGCGCGATATGCCGCTGGCGGTGCAGTGAGTCACGGGTCTCGCTCTCCGCCCGCTGGCTGCGCCGCAGTTCGCTGACGTCCCGCAGGACGGCCCACATCGAGGCCGTACCGCCGTCGTCGTCGAGCACGGGCTCGCCCATCATGTGCACGGTGCGCACCCCTCCGTCGGGGAGCACGATCCGGAATTCCCCGTCGATGCGTTTCGCGTCGATCAGACAGTCCGTGACCATCGCCGTCAGCTTCGGCCGGTCCTCGTCGAACACCAGCGACGGCAGTTCGTCCAGAGTGAGCGGCGGGGCGGCGGGGTCGCGGCCGAGGATCTGATAGAGCTCCCCGGACCAGCTCGCCTCGTCCGTCAGCAGGTTCCACTCGGCGCTGCCCACCCGGCTGAGCAGTGATGCGCGCCGGGGCGCCGGGGGCGGCGCGATCGGAAGGCCGGCCGTGGCCTCGGGTACCGGCGGCAGGTCCGGGCCGTCCCGAAGCTGGGCCAAGTGCCCGTCGAGATCGCTCAGTTGATGCAGTGCCAGATCGTAGAGCGCGTGCTGCCAGCGCACCTCGGGGTCCGCTCCGTCGGCGGGCGCGTCACGCCGTACGGCGTCCACGTCGCCCCGTAGCCGCCGCGTCTGCGAGATGAGCGCGTCGACCGTGCCACGCCGTGGCGGCTGGGCGGCGGGACGATCCGCAGAGAGATGGGACGGCATCACGTACTCCGATGGGGGACGGTACGACCAACGCTGACGTAAGGGCCGATTACGACTGTTGCACAGCCCGCGACGCGCTGTAAGGGATTTGGCAAGACCCGATACGGTGGTGCTTCCGGCATATGCCACCGTCCTTGCGGGTGGGGTTCTCCACGGCAAGTCGGCACGCGTCCGGAGGGGTCAAGTCGTAGAGATCGTACGTGACTTGGCGGACCGTCGACCGCATTCACATGTCTTTCATTCCCATGTTCGAGGGGCATATGTGCGAGCCCGGTCGGTTACATAGAGCGGCATATGTAAATCCGACCGCACCGGCACCTCTGGGCGCGTCCGGAGCCGGAGTGTGAGTGACATGGGTCACAGACGTGAATCCAGGAAGCGGCGTCATGCGAAAGACCTGCGCGAGGTCGAAAAGGCACGTCGGCGCACCGGCCGGCCCGCACCGCAGGAAGAGCTTCACCCGAAACGGAGACCGTTCATGACCGTCACGCTGGAACAGCCCGCCCGCGCTCTCCTCATCACCGCCGAGGACCGGGAGGTCCCGGTGCCCGCGAGCCTGCGCTATTCCTCCGACGATCCGCTGGCCGTGCACCTCGACTTCCCGGCCGACATCTCGTTGAACGGTGACATGGTGACCTGGACCTTCTCCCGTGGACTGCTGGAGGAGGGGGTGCAGGCCCCCGCCGGAGCCGGCGACGTGCACATCTGGCCCTGCGGCCGCTTCCGCACGGTGGTGGAGCTGCACTCCCCGTACGGCATGGCCCTGCTCCGGTTCGAGAAGGCGGCACTCCAACGCTTCCTGCTGCGCAGCTACGCCGTCGTCGCCGCCGGAAGAGAGGAACTGGGCCCGGCGCTCGACCGGGGCCTGACGTCCCTCCTCGGCGGCGTCTGACACCCGCCCGGAAGAAGGTACTGCGGTGTGCGCGGGCCGGGCTCAGTAGCGCAGGACGCCCGCGATGCCCCGGGCGTCGCCGAGGGTGCCGTCGGGGACGAAGCGGACCTCGGCCCCGGTGTCCAGGCACCGCTCGACGATCTCGTCCACGATGTCCTCGCGGACGTCGAGGTCGCCGCTCTTGGCCGGGACGAGGTGGGCGCCGCCACCGTCGGCGCGGACGGTTGTCCGGTAGTTCTCCTCGACGGCCAGGAGCTGGATACGGCCCTGCTGGGCGTTCTGCCGGACCTCGTCGACCCCGGCGGCGAACGCCTTGTGGCCGCGGGCCGTTTCGAGCCGTCGGGCCACGGTGTCGACGTTCCTTTGGTCCTCGGCGGCGACCAGGGGCCGGACCGCCTGCCACACGGAGTCCGGGGTGCCGTGCGCGAGACCGCCGTGCGGGATGTGGGTGGCGTCCTTGGTGACCGTGCCGATCTCGTCGAGCAGGGACAGTGCGGCCGTCTCCCCGGTGATGTACAGGGGCCGGAGCTGCGTGCGCAGCACCCGGGTCAGCGCGGTGTCGGCGTCGCGCAGGAAGTGGCGGGTGTCCTCGTCGCGGAAGGCGGACGGCAGGTCGCCGATCCGCTCCTGCCGCTCGGCGTCGAAGTTGTCGCGGTCCCTGGTCAGCGGGAACCCGCCGGTGTGCGCCTCGGTGACGCGGTCGCCGCCGCCGTTCCACAGGGTGACCCGGTCGGAGGAGACCGAGAGCACCCAGAACGGCCGCTCGGCGGCCTGTGCGGCCACCAGATTCCTGGTGAGGAAGGTGTCCGAGAGCACCACACGTTCCGGCACCGGACGGGCCAGTGACCAGACCTGGTGCTCACCGGGCGCCGCGAAGATGACCAGGCCGTCCTCGGCGTGTGTCAGGTCCACCTCGGCCAGCGCCTGGTCCAGCTGTTCGACGACGTCGTTGCGCCGCTCCCGCGTGACAGCGGGATCGTGCTCCAGTCGCTTCTTCGCCTCGGCCACCACATTGCGCAGCCGGACCGGATCCTGGGTGTTCTCGGGCTCCCGGCGGTGGGTCGGCGTCAGCACCGACACCGCGGGGTAGGGCCGCGGACGGCGCAGTTCGGAGAGGGTCGCGGGACTGAGGGCATGCTCCATGACTTCACGATAGGACTGATTCGCGTGTCGGGCATTTGGGGTACGCCGGTCTCCGGCGCGGGCGGCCCCGGTGGTCGGAAGAGGGCAGAGAACGAGCCCGCCGAAGCGCACCGGTGAAGGTGCGCGCCGACGGGCTCCGCAGTGCCGTGCGGTTGCCGCAGGGGTCAGCCGACTTCCTTCTTCAGCGCCTTGTCAGCGACGGCCTTGGACGGCTTCCACCAGGTCGTCACCGGCTCCCAGACCTTCACCTTCTTGCTCGAACCCAGCTGCTTCGCGGTGAACGTACGGCCGTTGAGGTTGGGGTTGGCCGACACGGTGATCGTGCCGACGCGACGCGCCTGCGGGTCCTTGAGGTCGGCGATCGTGCGGACCGCCGCGTACACCGTCTTCCCCGCGCCGACCTTGTACGGCCCGCTCTCGCCCGAGGGCACCGGCAGGGCCGCACCGTCGAGGTCGCCGAAGGTGACGACGGGAAGGCGGTCGATCGTGCAGGTGCGGGCGCCGGTGTTCTTGACGCTGATGTGCACGACCCTCGCGTCCTTCGACTGCTTGGCCCCCAGCTTGAGGACCTTCGCCTTGCAGACCGGGGTCTTCGCGGCGGGCTGGGCGGCCAGGCCCTGCGGGGCGGCGGCGAGGAGCAGCGCGGCGCCGGCGGTCGCCGCGGTCGAGACGGTGAGGAAGGAACGGATACGCATCGGTGAAATCCCCCAGTTTTGGTCACATACGGGTACGGCACGCGCAAAGGCGACGCCTGCCCAGTGTGACGCCCCAGGTGCGCGCGGGGTTGTACCGGACCCGTGCGTGTTACACGCCCGATGCTCAATCGTCGGCTCCGCAAGAACTTCCGTCGTCCGGCAGAGTCCCGAACAGCAGGAAGTCGTTGACCTTCTCGTGCACGCACTTCGACGACCCGTACCCGGTGTGCCCCTTGCCCTTGTTGTCGAGGACGACCGCCGAGGAGCCGAGCCGCCTCGCCGTCTCCACGGTCCAGCGGTACGGGGTGGCCGGGTCGCCCCGGGTGCCCACCAGCAGCATCTTCGGGGTGTCGACGTCCCGCACCTCCTCGCGGATGAAGTCGGTGCCCGCGGGGCGGCCGTAGCACATCAGCACCTGGGTGAGCCGGTACGGGCCGAACACGGGGGAGGCGTCCTCGTAGGCCGCGCGCAGGTCCTCCAGGTTGTCGGTGATCTTCTTGGCGGTGGGCCGGTCGGGGTCGTCGGCGCAGTTGATCGCCATGAGCGCGGCGGGAAGGTTGTCCAGCGGGACCTTTTCGGCGTCGACGAGCCCGGCGTGCGGAGTCGGTGTGCCGGACGCGCTGGGTTCGGGAGGCTCGTGCGGGCGGGCCGGCACCGAGGACCGGTACGGGACGGTCGTGGGGGCGAAGCCGCCGCCCGTGAGCGCCATGACGCCCCGGGTGTCCCCGTCGTGGACGAGCATGTTGAGGGCCTGGGTGAGCACGGGCCACATCTCCTCGCTGTAGAGGGCGTGGCTGATGGCGCCCACCAGATCCTGGCCCGTGAAGTCCTGCCCGAAGTCCGACGGCACGGGGTACTCGTCCAGCGAGTCGACCAGTGCGACGACCTGCTCACGGGCCGAGCGGGAGTCCTGCCCGAACGGGCACGTCAGCTCTTCGGTGCACGCGTCGAGGTAGTCCTCCAGCGCGGTCTGCTGGCCCTTGGCACCCACCAGACCCTGCTCGGTCAGTGGCTCCGTAAGGGTGTCCACCCCGTCGAGGACCATCCGGCCCACCCTTTTGGGGAACTGCGCCGCGTACACCGCGCCCAGCCGTGTTCCGTAGGAGAAGCCGAGGTAGTTGAGCTTCTTGTCGCCGAGCGCGGCGCGCATCACGTCCAGGTCGCGGGAGGCGTTGAGGGTGCCGATGTACGGCAGCACGGGGCCGGAGTTCTTCTTGCACGCCGCGGCGGCCCGCCGCAGCTGTTTGAGCGCGGCCTGCGGGTTGTTCGCGTCGTCTCCGTCGTCGGTCGCCTCCAGGGCCTCGTCGGTGCCGTCGCCGCAGCTGACGGGGGAGGAGCGGCCCACGCCGCGCGGATCGAAGGAGACGAGGTCGTAGCCGTTGGTGAGATCCATGAAGTCCTCGCCGCTGGAGGCGAGTTCGGGGACCCCCGGGCCGCCGGGGCCGCCGAAGTTCAGCAGCAGCGAGCCGCGCGGGTCGCCGGTGCCCCGGTAGCGGGCCACCGCCAGATCGAGGGTGCCGGCCTCGGGCCGGGCGTAGTCGAGCGGCACGGTGACCTTGCCGCACCGCAGATCCCTGGGCGTCTCCATGCCCTCGCACTTCGACCACTTGATCTTCTGCTGGTAGAAGCGGGTCAGGTCGGGCTGCTTGTCGTCCTGCTTGTCGTCGGCGCCCGCCAGTGTGGCCGGCAGCCCGGCCCCCAGCAGGGCCAGCACCGCGACCGCGGCTCCGGTGAGCGGGCGCCGTCTGTGCGTGGACCGCATGCGTGCCTCCAGGGACGCCCGGCCAGGGCGGCCGGGGACAACCCCCGGATCACCATAGGCGGCCCCTCGCGGCCACGCCTCCCGGCGGGCGGACCGGACGGAAGTGCCCTACCCTGCGCCGCTCCGACGTCGTACGACGGCCGTGGGTGTCGCTCGTACGTGTGACCCGGGCCGTCGGACCGGCCCGTCGCCCGGCGATGTCGGCCGTTTCCGGCGTCGCGGACGCGATCGCCCTTCGACGAGGATGCTGCGGGGACGCGGCCGACCACCGCACCCGCGGTCGCACGGCGGCCGCGCACCCGCGACCGCAGCGAAGGAGCGCAGAGATGACCTCTCCGGGGCATCAGGACCTCGTCGTCACCCGGGCCACGCTCGACGACTGGGCGGTGGTCGCCCGATGGGCGGGGGACGAGGGCTGGAACCCGGGGCTCTCGGACCCGGCGTGCTTCTTCGCACAGGATCCGGAGGGCTTCTTCATCGGCCGGCTGGACGGTGAACCGGTCTCGTCCGTCTCCGTCGTGAACTACGGCGACGGCTACGCCTTCCTCGGCTTCTACCTCGTCCGCCCGGATCTGCGCGGCCAGGGCCACGGCCTCGCCACCTGGAAGACCGCACTCGCCCACGCCGGCGACCGTACGATCGGCCTCGACGGTGTGGTCGCGCAGCAGGACAACTACCGGCAGTCCGGCTTCGAGCCCGCCCACCGCACCTTCCGGTACACCGGCGTCGTGCCCGGGGCGGCCGTGCCCGACGGTGTCGGGCCCGTCGAGGACTCCGGGTCCCTCGCGGCGTACGACAACGCCTGCCATCCGGCCGACCGCCCCCGCTTCCTGGAGCACTGGCTGACCGCCGACGGTCACCGGGCCCTCGCGCGGGTCGTCGACGGACGGCTCACCGGCTACGGCGTCATCCGCCCCGGCCGGGACGCCCTGCGGATCGGCCCGCTGTTCGCCGACACCGTCGCCGACGCCCGCGCGCTCTTCGCCGGGCTGGCCGCCGAGGCGGCGGGCCGCGAGCTGGCCATCGACGTGCCGGAGCCGAACGCGGCCGCCGTGGCGCTGGTCGAGGAGTACGGGCTGACGCCCTCCTTCGAGACGGCCCGCATGTACACCGGCCCGATCCGGCCGTACGAGGCGGAGCGCGTCTTCGGGGTCACGACTCTGGAGCTCGGCTAGGCGACGGGGCGGCGCCCCCCGTCCCGGCCGGGGCAGTGGCGTCTCCCGCTTTGGCCGGGGGAGTGGCGTCTCCCGCCTTGGCCGGCGGGGCGGCGTCGCTCTTCCGGAACGCCCACTCCATGCGCGGCTCGACGACACAGCGGAGCGCGGCACGTACGGGCGCCGTGCACAGCAGGGTGATGCCGCCGACCGCCATGGCCGTGACCGCGAGCTCCCCGAGCGGGGTGTGCAGCCACTCCGCGCCGTACCAGTTCCGGAACCGCGCCCACTTGATCACGAAGCCGTGCAGCAGATAGCCGTACATCGTGCCCGCGCCCAGCGCCGTGAACCACAGCTGGCGGCGAGGCACCCAGGCCAGGAAGCAGGACGTCAGCAGCACCGCCAGACAGAACAGGGCGGGCGTGGTCAGCAGGCCCGCCCAGCGGGACACGCCCTGACCGGTGACGCTGCCCCGGTGGTAGAACCAGCCCGCGTCGAACCACGGCGCCACCCAGTACGCCACCACGAGCGCCCCCAGACCGACCGGGAGCAGACACAGACGTACCCGGCGGGTGCGCAGCCGCTCGAAGTGCTCGGCCCGCAGGGTCAGCCCCAGCACGAAGAACGGCAGGAAGCCCAGCACGCGCTGGATGGAGACGTCGCCGCCGAGATCCGGTGAGACCGCCGCCAGCATCGCCAGACCCAGCGCGACGGGCAGCGGGTGACGCAGCATCAGCCACAGGGGTGTGGTCAGCCGCCAGATGAAGAGCGCGACCAGGAACCACATCACGTACCAGGGATCCAGCAGACTCAGCGGATAGCCCGGGTCGTCCTGCGCCCACCGGTAGAACAGCGTGTACGCCGTCTCGAACACGATGTACGGCAGGGCCACCCCCGTCAGGAGCCGCTTCAGTCGGCCGGGCGCCATGTCGAAGCTCCGCGAGAAGTACCCGGAGACCAGGGCGAAGGCCGGCATGTGGAACGCGTAGACGGTCAGATACGCGGCCGTCGCGGCCCGGCTGCCGTACGTCAGCGGCTCCCACGCGTGCCCGCAGGCCACCAGGACGATGGTGAGGTACTTCGCGTTGTCGAAGTACGGGTCCCGCGAGGTCCGCCTCGCCCGTGGCTTCTCCCGGTCGGGCGGGGCCGTGGGGGCGGGGCGGGTGTGCTGCACCACGTCTTCGGGCATCGGTGAAAGGTCTCCGGACAACGACGACGGAACCCGGACCGCCTGCCCCGCCACGCCGGTCTCAGTCATCGTCGGCGACATCGCCGACGGTTTTGGCGTGGAACCGCCGGTGCAGGGCCCGCACCTCCCCGACCAGCTCCGGCACCGGCCCCTCGACCGTCACCCCGGGCGCGATGTCCCGCACGGGCAGCGTCCGAACCGGCGGCGCGGGCACTCCCAACTCTCCCAGCCAGGCGGCGAGTTGCTCGGACGAGGCGACATACACGATACGGCCGAGGCCCACCCAGGCGTGTGCGGCCGCGCACATCGGACAGTGCTCGCCCGAGGTGTACACGGTCGCCGCCGCGCGCTCCTGAGGAGTGAGCCGGGCGGCCGACCAGCGGGCCAGCTCGAACTCCGGGTGACGGGTGCGGTCGCCTCCGGCCACCCGGTTGTGGTCCTCGGCCAGCACCGTGCCGTCACCGCCGACCAGGACCGAACCGAACGGTTCGTCACCGGTCTCCAGCGCTTCGGTCGCGAGCTCCACAGAGCGTCGCAGGTACACCAGTTCGGAGTCGTTCACCATGTTCGTCCGCACCCTCCTCATGGACCGCTCGGCCACGTTCCGCGACGAGCACCTTACGTCGTGTGTCCGAATCGCACGCCTTTCCGCGCGCGACACCCGTACGGCCCCCACCGGGAGGCTCGACGAACGGCGCGGGGCACGGGGCCGCAGCGCTCCCGGTGCGGGAGAAGCGGGTGAATTCCGTTGCCAGGGCGAACGACTGATGATGGAGTGAGCGGTATGGATCACGCTGCTGTGCTGGCACTGTTCGACCGGGACATGCGGGAGGGCGCCCGCCCCGACGGGCCCGGAGCCCGGATCGAGCGCGTGGGCGGGGTGGTGCGCCAGGTCGGTTCCGAGAACGGCTGGAGCGGTGTCGTCTGGTCCGACCTGGACGAGGCGGGCGCCGACGCGGCCGTCGCCGAGCAGATCCGGTACTTCTCCGGGCTCGGGCGAGACTTCGAATGGAAGCTGTACGGCCACGATCTCCCGGTCGACCTGGGGCAACGCCTGCGCGACGCCGGGTTCACGGCCGCTCCGGAGGAGACGCTGATGATCGCCGAGGTCGCCGACCTGACCCTCGACGTCGAGCCGCCCGAGGGCGTACGGCTCCTGCCGGTCACCGACCGTGAGGGCGTGGACATGGTGGCCGACGTCCACGAGAAGGCCTTCGGCACGGACAGCACCCGTATGCGCCACCAATTGCTGGCCCAGCTCACCGGGGACACCGATTCGGTCGTGGCCGTCGTGGCCCTCGCCGGAGACGAACCGGTGAGCGCCGCCCGGATGGAACTGCTTCCCGGTACACGCTTCGCCGGCCTGTGGGGTGGCGGCACCGTCGAGGGCTGGCGCGGCCGTGGTGTCTATCGGGCCCTCGTCGCCCACCGCGCCCGCGTCGCCGCCGACCGCGGCTACCGCTATGTCCAGGTCGACGCCCTGGCCCGCAGTCGCCCGATCCTGGCCCGCCTCGGCTTCGAGCCGCTCACGACGACCACCCCGTACGAGTACGCGGTGGGGAGCGCGGCGGCGGCGTGACCGGAGGCCGGCAGGTCGCCCGGTAGGTCGCGCCGGGTGCGTCACGGGTCGAGCTGGTACTCGATCGCCGTGTGCGTGGGCCGGTAGCCGAGCGCGTCGTTGACCTGGCGCATGGGGGTGTTGTCCTCCGCGGTGTCGGTGAGCAGGGTCAGGTCCGGGGCCAGGCTGTGGGCGTGGAGGATGGCCTTCGCCTTCATCCAGAGCCCCAGCGCGTGGCCCCGGTGCTCGGGCAGCACGGCCGTACCGTAGTGCTGCCCGTCGCCCTTGCCGTCGTCCGGCAGGACGAGCTCCGAGAAACCGACGATCGTGCCGCTCGATGTGTGCACAGCGGCCACGGTGTACAGAGAGTCGCCGCGCTTCGCGATCGCCTCGGCGGCGGCCACGACCCGCTCGACGTCCCAGACCACCGTCCCGTAGTCGATGTCTCCCATCGGCATGTCGTCCATCGCACGCCGCGACGCGGCGTAGGTGGGCGCGAGTTCGTCCGGCACGACGCCGGTCCAGCTGGTCAAGTGGTAGCCCGGACGGGGCTGTTCGAGGATCCGGGAGAAGTGGTCGGGGTCGATCCCGGCGAGTTCGAGCCGGGCGTACGTCAGGGTCAGTACCCGGCGGAAGCCGCGTGCCGCGAGGAACGCGTCGCCGGGGGAACCCTGTTCGGCCTGCGCGATGACCGCGCGCCGCCGCTCGTCACGTGCCGAGCCGATCGCCGCGTCGAGCAGCGCGGTACCGACGCCGTGCCGTCGCTCGGCCGGGTGCACGGCGATGTCCAGCTCCGCCAGATGTGTCTGCCCCTCCTTTGTGAACAGCCGCAGGAAGGCAGAACCGAGGGGTGTGCCGTCCGCCCCGGACGCCAGCCAGGCCAGGCGGTGGCTCGACGGGGTGGCGGCGGGGTCGGTGAGCTGGGTGACACGCGGGGGCAAGGGGGCTCCGGGGCTGGTCGGACGGTGGATGGCGAGGCCCGGCGACGCTAACCGTCGGGCGCGACGGCCCGCAACGGAATTCCGGACGCGGGCGCGGCCGTCCTTCCAGGCGCAGGCGGGCGTCGGCCATTGTCGCGGGACGTACGCGGGCGTCGGCCATTGTCGCGGGACGTACGCGGGCGTCGGCCATTGTCGCGGGACGTACACGGGCGCCGATCGTCGTTTCGGACGTACACGGGCGCCGATCGCCACCCGGACGTACTACGCGACCGCCCACCCTCGCCCCGCGACCCCTCAGCGTCGTGCCCTTGTCCGGTCCAGCGCCGCGATCCCCAGCGCCGCCAGCGCGATCTGGATGAGCCACTCAACCCAGTCGACGCCATTGGTGTCGGCCACGCCGACCCCCGCGGCGATCGCGGAGCCGATCAGCGCGGCGACGATGCCGACGAGGATCGTCAGCAGGATGCCGATGCGCTGCCGACCCGGCACGACGAGCCGACCGAGGATGCCTATGACAATGCCGATGATGATGGCACTGATGATGCTGTCGATCTCCATCTGATCTCCGCCCCTATTCGTCGGACCCCCGCAACCGTGCGAGTGCCCTTCGAACGCGAGCGCAGTCCGTCCCCGTTTCACGCTCTCCACGAGCCCGTCACCCACCCCGTGGCGGCCGGCACCTCCGCCGCGATGTCCATGACGGTGCGCCCGTCGGTCGCGAGGGTTGCGCTCGGCGATCGTGGAGCGGTGCGGGTCTCCTGCGGGCGCCGGGTGTACCTGTCGCATGAAGTCGCCCTCGATGATCGCGTGCGCGACCTCGGCGACCCGCAGTCGGTCGGAGATCTCCCAGCCCACCGTCGACCTGCCGACCCCGGCCCGCCCGCCGATGAGCAGCACCTCGGCGCGATCCATCTACCCCGCCACCTCCACGGAGTCGAAGCTCGGGTGCGCGGCGCACCCGAGCGCCTTCCGGATCACCGCCGCCGGGTCCCCCTCGTGATACGGCTGCTCGGACGCCTCGATGCCGTCGAGGAACTCCTGGTAGCGAACGGCGTACGCGAGGTGCGCCAGCGGCTCGGCCAGGGCGAGCGCGCGGGCGGGATCGCTCGCCGGGGCGTGGGCCTTCCAGGCGTCGACCCAGACACGGACGGCCGTGGGGCGTACCGCCTCGGGGAGGAAGTCGTACAGGCGTAGACAGTCCAGCACGGGGTTGCCCCAGTGGGCGTCGGAGAAGTCCACGACGACGGGTGGCCGGCCGTCGCTGCGCCAGTTGCCCGGATGGAAGTCGGCGTGGACGAGCGTGTCGGGGAGCCCGCATGCGGCGAGTTGATCCCAGAGGCCCGTCAACCGCCGTGCAGCTTCCCGCTCTTGATCAGTGATTCTCAACTCAATGGTTCCATCGAGCAGTTCGCGCACCAACCCGCCGAGGACCTGGTCCCGCCGGTCCCGGAGCCCCGGCGGTCGTCGGTCGATCAGCGCGGCCTGCGCGGCGACGAACCGGCGTACCCCGGCCTCGACCGTGGCGGCGTCGGCCGCCCAGCAGTCCTCACCGGGGATGTGTTCCAGCAGCATCCGCCGCTCGCCGGCGGCGAGAACCGTCGGCACGAGTTCCGCTTGCACCCGGGCGAACGCGGCGATGACCGTGGCCTCGTCGGAGGCGAAGCGCGGTGTCGCCTTGAGCCAGACCGGCCCCTGGTCGGTGGGCAGCCGGAAGAGTCCCGCCAGGTTCCATGACCGCCGCTGCTCGACCGGTCCCGTCACCGGCCGCCCCAGTGCGGCCAGCGTCCGCGAGGCCCAGTCCAGCAGTTCCCGCAGTCCGTCGGCCCGCGCCCACGGTGATCGAAGAGCGTCGTCCGTGTCCAACATCCCTTGGTCCACGGGGCGTTGCTCCAGCGTCCCGAGTCCGGGCGGCTCCAATGCCTCCACGTGGTACGTCACATGCCCGTCGCGCCCGCCCTCACCACCGTCGACTTCCAGGAGACGCACTACGAACACGGGCACCCCGAGTGTGCGCTCCAACTGCCCCACGACCGGCTCGACCTCGGCCCACCACGGGATGTCGACGGGGAAAGGGCCGGTGACACCGAGGAAGTCCGCACCCGATGTCACCCATGCGCTGAAGGTTCGACTCACGGCGACAGTCTGAAGGCCGTGCGGGAGGGCGGCCAACGAATATCGCCTGTGGTCGCCTGGGACCGGCCGCCCGTCGGTGATTTACATGCAGGCAATTACCTGCATAACGTCCAGTGTGCGATCAGAGAGTGACCCGGGAATGGACAAGGTCTTCAAGGCGCTGGCCGACGAGACGCGCAGGAGGCTGCTGGACCGGCTGCACGAGCACAACGGGCAGACGTTGGGCGAGCTGTGCGAGCGCATCGACATCGCGCGGCAGTCGTGACGCAGCACCTGGCCGTTCTGGAGGCAGCCAACCTGGTCAGCACGGTGCGGCGTGGGCGGGAGAAGCTGCACTACCTCAATCCGGTCCCGCTCCACGTCATGCAGGAGCGGTGGATCGACAAGTTCGAGCGCCCGCGGCTGAGGGTGCTCGGTGCCGTGAAACGACGAGCCGAGGAAGCCATGACCGGCAAGCCCACATTCGTGAACGTCACCGATGTCGCGAGTACGCCCGAGAAGGTCTGGGAGGCGCTCACCAGCGCCGACCTGACCGCCGACTACTGGGGGCACCGGAACGAGTCGGACTGGCGGCAGCGCTCACGCTGGGCCCATGTCCGCATCGACGGCTCCGGCGTCGAGGACGTCGTCGGCACGGTCGTGGTGAGCGAGCCCCCGACCCGCCTGGTCACCACCTGGGCCTCACCCGAGAACGAGGGTGAGGAGGAGACGTACTCACGGGTCACCTTCGCCATCGAGGCGCACGCCGACATCGTGCGCCTCACCGTGACCCATGAGGACCTGGAGGACGAGGGCGCGCTCGCCGAGGTGTCCTTCGGCTGGCCCGCGGTGCTGTCCAACCTCAAGTCGCCGCTGGAGACCGGCCGTGTGCTGCCGCAGGAGCCGTGGGAGGTGCCGCGCACCGGGTCAGGCCACGTGCCCCCGGTGGGCCCCGGCCCTGTGGGAGTCGGGGCGAACGGCGACGGCCGACCCGTCTGAGCGGATCGGCCGCCGTTACCCCTCGCGGGCGTTCCTGTTTATACCTGTGGCGTGCGGCCCGCACGCGTGTTGCCCTTGGTCGAGGCGCCGGCGCACATCAGCCCCAGCAGCAGTGCCAGGCAGCCGATGACGATGTTGTTGACCACGACACCGGCGTCCGGGCTGTCGCCGACGATCCACGCCGAGATGATCATCCAGACTCCCAGCGCGCACATGGCCCAGCTCAGGCCGTACATCCTCTCCGGTGCGGCGGTGAAGCCGAGGGCCAGCAGACCGATCGCGATGCCCACGATGAGGTTGTGGGGCACCAGCGAGGGCTGGCTCGTCGTGTAGTGGAGTATCCACGGGGACACGGCGCAGTACAGACCGAGCAGGAACACCGGTCCGTCCACGAGCGCCACATCGCGACCACCGAGCATGCGGGCGTACCGCGCCTGCATTTCGGGTGCATCGGGGTGACTGGAGATGTCACTCCGGTGTGAGACGTTGGCCATGACTCGACTCCTTTGAACTCTGCAGGCCTGACCGCGTCTGGTGGGGTATGCGGTAAGCGCCGCGTACGTTCATTCTGCGCTTATTTTCCCTTTATGTGTAGTGGTGGGTGATGAGGGGAGGGCCGGGGCGGAACTCGTCGTCCAAGCGGCTGCGCAGCCGTCGAAGCGCCCGCCGGGTGTGGCTCTTGACCGTGCCGAGGGGCAGGCCGGTGAGTTCTGCGATCCGGGTCTGGGTGAGGTCCTCGTAGAAGGCCAGGTGAAGTACCTGCCGCTGGGGTGCGGGAAGCCTGGCGAGTTCGGCGCGGATCAGTATGCGGTCGAGAGCGGCCTCGGGGTGCGCGCGGCCGGGGTGGTCGGCGAGGGCGAGCGCGGTGCCCGCCGAGGTCACCAGGCCGGCCCGGCGGGTCCGCGCGGACAGGGCGTCGGCGATCCGGCGCCGGGCGATCCCGACGATCCAGGCGCCCACGGCGCCGCGCTCGGACCGGTAGCCGTGCCGACCGCGCCACACGCCCAGGAACACCTGCTGGGTGACGTCCTCGGCCTCGCCCGTGTCGCCGAGACTGCGCCGCGCGAGTGCGTGCACCAGCGCCGACCAGCGGTGATAGGCGGCGGCCAGGCAGTCGTCGTCGCCCGCCACCAAACCCCGCGCCAGTTCCTCGTCGGCGGGTACGGCGCCCGGACACACAGGACTCATGAGGGTGGCTCCTCGCATGGGGCGGTGCGCATGCGGTCCATCGTGCGAGCCCGCGAGATCGGGCTTCAACTCGCATCGCTTCTGCATCGTATAGTCGCCCTCATGGGTGCATACAGGGAGGAAAACCCCGCCGATCCGGGGCTCACCAGCGGTGCCCTGGCCCGCAGACTGGGCGTGTCGCCCACGACCTTGCGTTCCTGGGACCGCCGCTACGGCATCGGGCCCGCGGTCCGCACCGACGGTCGGCACCGGCGCTGGACCCCGCAGGACGTGGCGGTGGTCGAGACGATGTGCAAGCTGACGTCCGCCGGGCTGCCACCGGCCGAGGCGGCACGCGCGGCGACAGAGGGGGCCGGGGACACCGGAGCGAGGCCGCGTGACGCGTATGAGGGCGCCCGGGGCTCGCAGGAAGGGGCCGGGGGAGCGCTCGTGTCGGACGGGGATCGTCAGCAGCGGTCACCCGCGCCCGGCCCACCGTCCCCGGCAGACACCCGCAAGGAGTGCCGGGGCCTCGCCCGCGCCGCCGTACGCCTCGACGCTCCGGCGTTGGAGGACCAGTTGGCCGGGGCCGTCGCGCAGCACGGACTCACGGTCGCCTGGCAGGAGGTGATGGTGCCGACGCTGCACGCGGTGGGCCGCAAGTGGGCGACGTCCGGCGACCGTTACGTCGAGGTCGAGCACCTGCTGTCGTGGCATGTCTCCACCACCCTGCGCCGCCACACCCGGCCGCCCGCACCCTGCCACGACACCACCGCCCCGGGCCCGGTCGTCCTGGCCTGCGTGCCCGGCGAACAGCACACCCTCCCGTTGGAAGCCCTCAACGCGGCACTGGGCGAACTCGGCCTGCCCACCAGGATGTTCGGCGCGGCCGTCCCCGCCGAGGCGCTCACCGCGGCGGTCGACCGGCTCGGCCCGGCGGCCGTGATCCTCTGGGCCCAGGCCCGCTCCACGGCGAGCCTGCCCCTGGCCTGTCATGTCGCCGCCATGCGCTGGGGCGTGAAGGGCGCCCGCCGACAGTCGCTCGTCATGCTGGGCGGCCCCGGCTGGCACGGCCGCCCCGCGTCGGGGATGGTCCGGCCGTCCTCGCTGGACGAGGCGGTGGAGGCGCTGTGCGGTGTCTACGGGCGGGCGGTCCGACCGGTCCAGGGCTTGCGCCCCCGCAGGAACCTCTCCCGTCCCGCCGACAGCTCGACAATCGGCTCCGGATAGTCGAGCGCGGCACGATCCAGCCCCTCCAGCTTCCACGGCTCGTGCACCGCCGACCTCGCGACATCCGCCAACTCCGGTACCCAGCGCCGTACATACTCCCCCTCCGGGTCGTACCGCTTCGCCTGGGTGACCGGGTTGAGGATCCGATTGGGGCGGGTGTCGGTGCCGGTCCCGGCCACCCACTGCCAGTTGAGCTGGTTGTTGGCCATGTCGCCGTCGACGAGGAGGTCCAGGAAGTGCCGGGCGCCGACGCGCCAGTCGACGTACAGCGTCTTGGTGAGGAAGCTCGCGGTCAGGAGCCGGCCGCGGTTGTGCATCCAGCCCTCGTGGCGGAGCTGGCGCATGGCCGCGTCGATCACCGGGTAGCCGGTGCGGCCCTCCCGCCACGCCTCGACCTCCTCCGGAGCGGACCGCCAACGGTCGTGCCTGGCACGGTAGTCCACGGACGCGGCCGCCGGTCGTGCCGCAAGCACCTGGCGGTTGAAGTCCCGCCACGCGAGCTGCCGTACGAAAGCCTCGGCGCCGGGACCGCCCGCCCGGCGGGCCCGGTGGACCAGCTCGACGGGGGAGAGGGTGCCGAAGTGCAGATGGGGCGAGAGCCGGGAGGTCGCGTCGCCGGCCAGGTCGTCGTGCCGGTCCTCGTACGCGGCGACACCGGCCCGCAGCCAGGCAGCGAGCTGCCGCCGGCCCTCCGAAGCACCGCCGGTCGCGAGTCCGGGCGACAGCCCAGTGATCCCCGTACGGGACGGCAGCGGCTCGGAACCGACGCCGTCCGGGACCCGGACGACCCGGGGCGCGTCCACCGCGTCGCGCAGCCGTTGCCGGGACCAGTGCCGGAAGTAGGGCGTGAAGACGGTGAAGTGATCGGACCCGGCGGGAGCCAGGACGCCCGGTGAAACCGCCGTGGTCACCGTGTCGTGGACATGCAGCCCCATCCCCTGTCCCACCAGCGCCCGTCGCAGCCGTTCCTCCCGCCGGTGTGCGTGGGCACTGACGTCCGCCGCCAGGTGCACCTCGTCGGCGCCCGTCTCGGCCGCCACCTTCGCGACCTGCTCCACGACGTCCCCCGACCGCACCACCAGCCGTCCGCCACGCTCGCGCAGCCCCGCGTCCAGGTCCCGCAGACAGTCGGCGAGGAACGCCAGCCGGTTGGGCACGGCGAAACCGGCCCGGTCCACGGCCGGATCGCGCACGAACAGCGGCACGACCTGACGGGAGCCGTCCAGGGCCGCCCGCAGCGGCGGATGGTCGTGCAGCCGCAGGTCGGCGGTGAAAAGGACGACCGAGACGTTCATGGGCACACCTCCGTATCAGGTCCCCCACTTGTCACTTCCACGGAGAGGACCGCTTCGGATGCGGCGGGCGTCGCTTTTCATCCGCAGGTGGAGCCGGGAGGACTTGCGGGTGCGGGTGCGGGTGCGGGTGCGGGTGCGGGCGCCGGGGCCACGGCGCCTTCCCGCCGGTCAGGGTGCGTGCCGTGCGGACGAACGCCTCGTGCAGGTCCCGTGCGGCCTGCGGTACGGAGTCCGCCCTGCGGCGCTGGAGCATCAGCAGCACCCGAGTGGTGTCACCGGCGATCGGCCGGTGGACGAGCGCGCCCCGTCGTTCCAGCGGGTCGTCGATCACGCTGAAGTCCGGCAGGACCGTCGCCCCGAGCCCCTCCGCGACCAGCAGCTTGCCCATCTCGGCACCGTCGGTGGAGTACGCGAAGGCGGGGTCGCGGCCGTCGAGAAGCCGGTGGACGTAGCGGTGCATGACATACCCCGAGCGCATGCCGATCAGCGGTACGGCGAGCAGGTCGTCCACGGACACAGCCGCCCGGGACGCGAGCGGGCTGTCCGGGCGGATGACCACCACCGGGCGGCCCCGCAGCAGCTCGGTGGCCTCGAAATCGGCGGGCACGTCGTCGCCCTCGAGATGGTTGACGAGCCCGAGGTCGAAGGAGCCCTCCAGCAGACCCCGGTGGATGTCGGTCTGCTGAACGCCGACCACCTCCACCTGGGTGAGGGGATGCGTGGCGCGGAAGTCACGGATCACCGGGATGAGCAGCGGCACGGTCGCCGCGTTGACCGTGCCGAGGCGGACCATACGGCTGATGCGGTGCTGTTCGCCCGCCGCGGCCCGCAGCCGGTCCACCGCGTCCAGCACACCGATGATGTGCGGCAACAGCTCCCGGCCCGAGGCGCTCATCGTCGCGCCGGAACGTTTGCGCTCCAGTAGATCGACCCCGAGTTCGCGTTCCAGATTCCGTACGGTCTCGCTCAACGCGGGCTGGGAGAGCCGTAGTTCGTCGGCGGCCCGGCGCAACGAACCGAGCCTGGTCACCGCCGTGATGTATTCCAGCTGTTCTGTCCGCACGGCAGCAGAATGCGCGCCGATTTCCGGCCCGTTCAAGGGTTTCCCTGTCACACCTTCGTGAAATTCAATGGTCCGGGATACGAGACCGGTCGGGTTGTCCTTGACGGTCGTCGCCGACGGCTGTCACGATCGACGGCATGAAGATGCGACTGGACCTCACGCGGCGACGCCATGTCGACCTCGCGCGCGTCTCCAGCGCCTCCTGTCGCGCCGTGGCCTGATCACCTCTCCGCGATCCGCCGCGCGTTTTCCCTTTCCTCGCCTGAATTCACCGTGCCCGCGCACCCCTTGAACCACATGCGCTCCTTTTGAAGCGCCCCGCGCACCCCTTGAATTCGGCGTGCCCGAAAACATTCCGCACCAGGAGTTCCGCATGCCCGCCGCGCCCGTGAAATTCGCGTATTGGGTCCCCAACGTCAGCGGGGGACTCGTCACCAGCAGGATCGAGCAGCGCACCGACTGGGGGTACGACTACAACCGCGAACTCGCCGTCCTCGCCGAGAACAACGGCTTCGAGTACGCGCTCAGCCAGGTCCGCTACATGGCCAGCTACGGCGCCGAGTACCAGCACGAGTCGACCAGCTTCAGCCTCGCCCTGCTCCTCGCCACCGAGCGCCTGAAGGTCATCGCCGCCATCCACCCCGGCCTGTGGCACCCCGGGGTGCTCGCCAAGTTCGGCGCGACCGCCGACCACCTGTCGGGCGGCCGCTTCGCGGTGAACGTCGTATCGGGCTGGTTCAAGGGCGAGTTCACCGCCCTCGGCGAGCCCTGGCTGGAGCACGACGAGCGCTATCGCCGCTCCGAGGAGTTCATCCAGGCCCTGCGCCAGATCTGGACCGAGGACCACACCGAACTCGCCGGTGACTTCTACCGGTTGCGTGACTTCTCCCTCAAACCCAAGCCCCTCAACACACCCGAACGCCCCCACCCGGAGATCTTCCAGGGCGGCAACTCCACCGCCGCCCGTGCCATGGCCGGCCGGGTCTCCGACTGGTACTTCTCCAACGGCAAGGACTTCGACGGAGTCGTCGAGCAGATCGGGGACGTACGCGCCTCCGCCGCCCAAGTAGGACGTGCGGCACCGAAGTTCGGGCTCAACGGCTTCCTCATCGCCCGCGACACCGAGGCCGAGGCCCGCGACACCCTCCGGGAGATCGTCGCCAACGCCGACCGGGAGGCCGTCGAGGGTTTCGGCGCCGCCGTCAAGCAGGCCGGGCAGTCCACCGGCGACGGCAAGGGCATGTGGCAGGACTCCGGTTTCGAGGACCTCGTCCAGTACAACGACGGATTCCGTACGGGCCTGATCGGCACCCCCGAGCAGATCGCCGAACGGATCGTCGCCTACAAGAAGCTCGGCGTCGACCTCTTCCTCCTGGGCTTCCTCCACTACCACGAGGAGGTCGAGTACTTCGGCAAGCGGGTGCTGCCGCTTGTGCGTGAACTGGAGGCCCAGCTCCCCGAGTCCGTCCTCGCCCAGGTCTGAGGAGGCCATCGAGATGAGCACCACCACGCCCACCGACTGGAAGACCGGCCCCGCCCCGCGGACCGCCCAGGAGTGGATCGCCCGAGCCGGTGAGGTCGCCGCCGTCCTCGCCACCGACGCCCCCGAGCGCGACCGTGTGGGGGCCACCCCGTACGCCGAGATCCAGCTTTTGAAGGACTCCGGCCTCGTCACCCTGCTCGGTCCCACCGAGCACGGCGGCGGAGGCCAGGACTGGCTCACCGCCTACCGGGTCGTCCGCGAGGTCGCCAAGGCCGACGGCTCCATCGGCCAACTCCTCGGCTACCACTACCTCTGGAACCGGGCCGCCCGCCTGGTCGGCACCCGCGAGCAGTGGGAGCACGTCGAGGCCGAGGCCGCCCGGGGCCGCTGGTTCTTCGGCGGGGCCGTCAACCCGCGCGACAAGGACGTCGTGGTCACCGAGGACGGCGACGACCTTGTCTTCACCGGCCGCAAGTCCTTCTCCACCGGCAGCAAGGTCTCCGACGTCACCGTCCTCGAAGGCGTCCTGGAGGGCACCGACAGCCATGTCTTCGCGATCGTGCCCTCAGACAGCGATGGCCTGAGCTTCCACGACGACTGGGACAACATCGGCCAGCGCCTCACCGAGAGCGGCGGCGTCACCCTCGACGGCGTCCGCACCCCGTGGTCCTCCGCCGCCGGCTACGTCGACAAGGAGTTCCGGCCCCGCACGTACAACACCCTCAACGTCCCCACCATCCAGCTCGTCTTCGTCAACTTCTACCTCGGCATCGCGGCCGGCGCGCTGGAGACCGCGGCGACGTACACCCGTACCAAGTCCCGGTCGTGGCTGCACGGCGGGCACGAGCGGGCGGTCGACGAGCCGTACGTCATCGATGTCTACGGCGATCTGACCGCCAAGCTCTGGGCGGTCGAGGCCCTCGCCGACACCGTCGCCGCCGAGGGACAGCGGCTGCACGACGACCCCGACGCGGTCACCGAGAAGGCGCGCGGCGACTTCGAGGTCAGGGTGGCCGCCGTCAAGGCGCGCGCCACCGATGTGGCCCTGGAGATCGCGAACCGTGTCTTCGAGGTGACCGGCGCCCGGTCGACAGCCACCTCCGAAGGGCTCGACCGCTTCTGGCGCAACATCCGCACGCACACTCTCCACGACCCGGTCGCCTACAAGCGCCGCGAGGTCGGCCGCTGGGTCCTCGAAGGCGAACTGCCCGAACCCACCTGGTACTCCTGACCGCTCTCCCTTCCGGGGTGCCCGTCCGTGCGGGCACCCCGGGTTCCCAGAAAGAGGACCCATGGCCACCGTCCTGTCCGTCTCCGGCAGCCCCTCCGTCTCCTCCCGCACCGCGAAGCTCGTGCGCCACCTGGACACCCGTCTGGTCGCCCAGGGCCACGAGGTCGTCCCGCTCGACATCCGCACCATCCCCGCCGAGGCCCTGCTCGGCGCGGACTTCAAGCACCCCGCCATCGTCGAGGCCACCGAGCTCTTCGAGCGGGCCGACGGCATCGTCATCGGCACCCCCGTCTACAAGGCCGCGTACTCCGGAGTCCTCAAGGCCCTGCTCGACCTGCTCCCGCAGTACGCCCTCACCGGCAAGACCGTGCTGCCCCTGGCCACCGGCGGCACCACCGCCCACGTCCTCGCCATCGACTACGCGCTGCGCCCGGTGCTCAGTTCCATGGGCGCCCGGCACATCGTCCCCGGCTGGTTCACCCTCGACAAGGACATCACGGTCGGGGAGGACGGCAAGGTCACGGTCGCCCCGGCCACCGCCGAGGCCCTCGGCCAGGTCGTCGACCAGTTCCTCACCGCCCTCGGCCCCGCGCCGGTGCTGGCCGCCGCGAGCTGACACCATGACCGACGCCCCCACCGACGCCCCCACCGACGCCCCCACCGACGCCCCCACCGACGCCCCGGCCGGTACCCTGACCGGCTCCGTGGTCGGTTCCCCGGCCGCGAAAGTCATCGCCGACGACGTCGAGGCCCTGACCGTCGCCGCCGCGCTCGCCGAGGAGTTCCGTGCCGGGGCCTCGGAGCGGGACGCCGAACGTCGCCTGCCGCGCGCCGAGTTGGAGCGGCTCTCCGTCTCCGGGCTGCTGGCCGTCACCGTGCCCGCCGAGTACGGGGGAGCGGACGTGACCCAGGAGACCCTGGCGGAGGTCTTCCGGCTGCTCGCCTCCGCCGACGCGAGCCTCGCCCAGATCCCGCAGAGCCACTTCGCCTATGTCAATGTGATCCGCCGTCAAGGCACCGCCGAGCAGCAAAAGTTCTTCTTCGGCGAGCTCCTCGCCGGGCGTCGCTTCGGCAACGCCCAGTCCGAGGCGGGCACCAAGCACATCCAGGACATCCGCACCCGCCTCACGCGTCGGGCCGACGGCTCGTACCTCCTCAACGGCGTCAAGCACTACGCCACGGGCGCCCTGTTCGCCCACTGGATTCCGGTGCTCGCCCGGGCCGAGGACGACAACCCGCACGTCGCGTATGTGCCTCGGGACGCCCCGGGCCTGACGGTCGTCGACGACTGGGACGGCCTCGGTCAGCGCACCACCGCCAGCGGCACGGTCCGCCTGGAGGAGGTGCCTGTCCCGGCGGACCGGGTGCTCCCGCACCACCTCACCTTCCAGGGCCCTCAACTCCACGGTGCGATCGCCCAGTTGCTGCACACGGCGATCGACGTCGGGATCGCCGACGGCGCTCTCGCGGAAGCTGTCGAGTTTGTGCGGACCAAAAGCCGGCCCTGGTTCGAGAGCGGCTTCGAGACGGCGGCCGAAGACCCCCTGCTGATCCAGCGCTTCGGTGAACTCGCCCTGCAGGCGCGGGCGTCGAGGGCGCTGCTCCGGGAGGCGGCCCGTGCCGTCGACGCGGCACGCGCAGACCTCACCGACGACTCGGCGGCCGAGGTCTCCATCGCCGTGGCCGCCTCGAAAGCGCACGCCGCGAACACCGCCGTCGAGATCGCGGGCGCACTCTTCGAGGTCTCCGGCACCCGCTCGGCACTCAACTCCCTGAATCTGCACCGTCATTGGCGCGACGCCCGTACCCACACCCTGCACGACCCGGCCCGCTGGAAGATCCAGCACATCGGCCGCTATGTGCTGAACGGCACCAAACCCCCACGCCACGGCCTGCTCTGAAAGGCGACCTGGATGACCTGTCGCCGCGGACATTCCTGATCGGAGACCCCACGTGTCCCTCACCTTCCACTGGTTCCTGCCGACCAACGGCGACAGCCGGCACGTCGTCGGCGGTGGCCACGGCACCCCCGCCACCGAGTCCGGCCGGGACCGGCCGCCGACGGTCGCCTATCTGAGCCAGATCGCCCGCGCCGCCGAGGACCTCGGCTTCGTCGGCGCGCTCACCCCCACCGGTGCCTGGTGCGAGGACGCCTGGCTGACCACCGCGATGGTCAGCCAGCACACCGAACGCCTGAAGTTCCTGGTCGCCTTCCGCCCCGGCTTCGTCTCGCCGACGCTCGCCGCCCAGATGGCCTCCACCTTCCAGCGGCACACCGGCGGACGGCTTCTCCTCAACGTGGTCACCGGCGGCGAGAGCCATGAGCAACGCGCCTACGGCGACTTCCTCGACAAGGACGACCGGTATCGCCGTACCGGCGAATTCCTTCAGGTCGTACGGGACTTGTGGGAGGGCAAGACCGTCGACCTGAAGGGCGAGCACCTCCAGGTCGAGGACGCGAGGCTGGCCCGGGTGCCCGACCCGGTGCCCGAGGTGTACTTCGGCGGCTCCTCGCCGATCGCCGGGGAGATCGCAGCCCGGCACGTCGACGTCTACCTCACCTGGGGCGAGCCACCGGCCAAGGTCGCCGAGAAGATCGCCTGGATCAAGGGGCTGGCGGCGAAAGAGGGCCGCACGATCCGCTTCGGTATCCGGCTGCACGTCATCACCCGCGACACCGCCGAGCAGGCCTGGGCGGAGGCGAACCGGCTGCTCGACGGCTTCGACCCCGAGACCGTACGGTCCGTGCAGGCCGGACTCGCCCGCAGCGAGTCGGAGGGCCAGCGGCGCATGCTCGCCCTGCACGGCGGCAACCGCGACAGCCTGGAGATCCACCCCAACCTCTGGGCCGGTATCGGCCTGGTGCGCGGCGGCGCGGGCACCGCCCTGGTCGGCAGCCACGACGAGGTCGCCGAGCGCATCAAGGAGTACCACGCCCTCGGCATCGACGAGTTCGTCCTCTCCGGCTACCCGCACCTGGAGGAGGCGTACTGGTTCGGCGAGGGCGTCCTCCCGCGCCTGGCCGCCCAGGGCTTGTGGCACCACCCCTTCGCCAAGCCGACCGCCCCTACGGCACAGGTGCCGTTCGCGAGCCAAGGGAGTGAGCGGAACGTGGGAACGGCAGTCGAGCCGCACCTGGCTCTCGAACAGCAGGACGCTCACACGGCGCGCTCCATGCACACCAGTTGATCCCGCTCGTCCCATGACTCGGTGACGCCGAAGCCGAGCCGTTCGTACAGGGCGATGGCCCCGGTCCGCCATTTCCACACCGACAGCCCAACGGTGCCCAGGCCGCGCTCCGCAGCATGTGCGAGCGCGGCGTCGAGCAGGCCGGAGGCGATACCCCGGCCTCGGAAGGCCGGGTCGGTCCAGAGTCTCTTGATCTCCGCCCGTCCGTCGGCGGGGGAGGTCACCACCAGACAGCCCACCGCGGTGTCCCCGTTCAGGGCCATCAGCACGACATCGCCGACGAACGCGGTCGCGGGGTCGGAGATCTCCGCCCGGTAGCGGTCCGGCAGCCCGTCCACATCGGCGACGGGCTCGCCCTTCTCGGCCTCCGTCCGCAGATGGTAGGCGGCCAGCAACGCGGCCGGCCCGGCCTCGACGGAAGCGGTCCGGTCGGACCAGCGAACGATGGAAACCCCGTGTCGAGCAGTCATGACGCCAGCATCACACGACACCGGCCGGGACCTGCGTGAGCCTGCGGCGCGTGGCCACCGCCGGGGATCAGTACGCGGCCGACAGCGAGCCGAGGTGCGCTCGGCGTACCTCGGTGGTCTGGCCCTGCACCAGCAGGAACATCGCCTCGCGGGCCAGGCGTTGCGCGCGGCTGTCCAGGTCGAGGGCGCGTCCGCCACCGGCGACGAGCGCGGCGGTCGTGGCGGTGCGCATCAGATCGAACGCCTTCGTCTTGAGGGCCAGCCGCTCCTCCATGTGCTCGTGCGGCGCGGGATGGTCGGCGAGGGCGTACGCCTGCCGCCGGACCTTGTCCAGCCTCAGACGCAGCGCCTTGGTCGTGGGATCGTTCTGGTCCAGCAGGCCGAGGGCCGACTCGGCGACTCCGAACACCGCCGGTGAGGCGTTCGTCGGCTTGGGCCGGTCGCTCGCGGCCCAGGACTCGTACGGCGCGTGCAGGGCCACCGCGTCGTCGGGGATCCACAGCCCGTCGAGATGGAGCGAGACCGTACGGGCGGCCGTGAGCGCCGCGAGCCGCATGGGCGCAGAGGCCTTCAGCCCGGACTGCTGCTTGGCCTCGGTGAAGGCGAACACCACCTCGTCCGCGTCCGTCACCCCGGCCAGCAGCATCACATCGTTGAGCCCCCACCCGGTGTACCAGGGAACCGTGCCGTCGAACCGCCAGCCACCACGCTTCGGCACGGCCCGGACCGGCACCTGCGGGTAACGGCGCAGATGCGCGTACGCGACGCCGGACAACAGTTCGCCGGTGGCCAGCTTCCCCAACAGGCTCTCGCGGGCGGGGAGTTCGCTCTTCACGAGGGTCAGCACGGGTGTGTAGTGCTGGGTCTGCACGAACCACGTGGAGCAGCAGGCCCCCGCCAGGATCTCCGCGGTCTCCCGCGCCACGGAGTTGGGTGCCCCCGCCCCGCCGTACGCCACCGGCGCGCTCACCCCGAGCAGCCCCGACCGTTTGATCGCCTGGATACTGCTCGCGGGCACCTCCTGCTGGTCGACACGCTCCGCCTGAGGCGCGAGCACCTCGGCGGCGAGTCCGCGCGCCTGGACGACGAGGGGGTGCGGTGACGTGGTCATGGGGTGATTCTCCCCGGCTCCGGCCCCAAAGATCACATCCTTGGGGCCGGAAGATCACATCTTCTCCATCTACGACTTCGCCCCGACCTCCATCGACTCGGCCGAACCCCCGGCCGCGGGCGAGACCGAGGCGTGGGCGCGGCGCTTCGGGATAAGGAGGCGAGGAGGGCGGCGCCGGCGTTGATGGCCATGACGACCTCGAAGCCGTTCTCGGGACGGGAGGGCGTAGCCGCCGGAGTCGGTGGTCATCCGGCGAGGACGACACCGGCGAGGGCGCTGGCGACCGAAGTACCGATGGACCGCATCAGGGGGTGGAGGCGGCTGAGGGCGGGGCGGATGTGACCTGCGTCATGTCGGCCCGATGTCAGGTCACTGGCCGCAACCGGTCAGGTCGTTGCGCTTGCATGTTGATCGTCGGGGCCGCGCCCCCGGCGGCTCTACGAGCGACGGTTCGCTCCACCCCCCACCGGGGCCCCTCCGCCCCGTAAGGAGAACGACCATGAAAGACCGGGCCAAGGTCGAGGAACTCCTCGTCACGTCGGACCTCCAGGTGCAGACCTCGGCGGTCGCCTGGAAGCACGTCAAGGCCGAATACGTCGACGTCGTCGAGGAGATCCTGGCGACGCTGGCGCCGAGCGGGCCCTACGCGTACACCGTCGTCCCCGCGCTCGAAGAGGGCAAGGAGATCCCGACGCAGCGGATCGTCGACACGTACGAGGCCATCGAGAGCAGCTACCGCAACATGCACCGGTTCGCCGCCGTGGTCGGGATCCGGCCCGTGGCGGAGATCAACACCTCCTGGTACACCTTCGTGAGCGGCTCGGGCCGGGGGCGCGACAAGAACACCGGCGCCGAGAGCGAGCGCCCCATCATCGTGCTCTTCCCGACGATGGGTTCCGAGGGCATCACCGGCGAGCTTTTCTGGGGCCGTACGCAGCGGGAAACGCTGCCGGGCGACCCGGCCGACGGGGCGCTGGCCAGCAGGTTCGCCGTCGCCAAGGTGCACGACGCGTTGCTCGACGCCTATCGCAAGGGTGATGTGGACGCGATCGTCGAGCGGGCCCACCCCGAGGTCCAGACGGGCGTCCGGGACTATGCGGCGGGTGTCGGCACTCTGGTGGAGCTGCACACCAAGGACGACCTGAAGGCCCACCTCCAGGAGTTCTACGCCCACTACGAGGTCCGGGAGATCGAGGTCGTCAAGCAGCACTTCGACGACTGGTTCTTCTTCCACGAGCTGCGCTGGACGGTCGAGGCCCGCAAGGGGTCCGCGGCGGGCGGCGTCTTCCGCTATCACACCGCCGAGTACGCGGAGGTGTCCGGCGCCGGGCTGGTCGTCGCGCACATCGGGCACGGCACGGATCTGTTGAAGCTCGGCTGACACGAGGGCTCAACTCCCGTACGTCGGTGCCCCGGACGGCAAGGTGTCGTCCGGGGC
>NZ_JBHVDX010000040.1:0-54778 GCF_042802555.1 Streptomyces sp. NPDC057474
TTGCCGTCGCCGTTGCCGTTGCCGTCGCCGTTGCCGTTGCCGTTGCCGTTGCCGTTGCCGTTGCCGTTGCCGTTGCCGTTGCCGTTGCCGTTGCCTTCGGCCGGCCGGCCGGCCTTGTCCGGCTGCTGGGACGCGAGGCGTTCCCCGCCCCCGCGCGGCTTTCGGGTGGTGGTCCCGTCGAGTCGCTCGGCGCAGTAGTGCGCGCGGCAGTGGGCCTCGGTGTCCTGAGTGGCGGGGCTGTCGGCTGTCGAAGGGTTCGCGCGCGGGGCGTTCGAGGGGCCGGGACGGACGGGGGCGCCGTCGGTCGTACGGGGGCGCCGGTCCTGGCTCCCGTGACCCCCGTGGGCCCCGTCGGCGCCCTTGTCGTCGCGCGGGGCCGAGCCGATCGCCGCGAAGGCGACTCCGCCGAGGGTGAGGCTGGCCAGCAGTACGGCCAGCGTGGTGCGTATCGAGAGCTGGACGCGGCGCCGCGCGTTCGGCCGCCAGTCGTCCCGGCGCCGGGTCCGGGCCGTACGCGCACCCTTCTCCCGCGCCGCCCGGAAGGCAGCCACCGCCCGCGCCTCCCCCACACTGTCGGCCGACGCGCCACCACGTACGGCGGCGGCGAGGAGGGCGTCGACGGAGGGGACGTCCAGGGATGCGGGGGGAGGCGGGGCGGAGGCGCGGGATGCGGCGGCACCGGACACGGGGGCGCGGGAATCGAGGCCGTGGGAGAAGGCGCCACCGGGTACGGGGGCGTCGGAAACGGGGTCGCCTGCAGCGGCGTCGCTCATGCCCCGGCGACCGTCGTCCCGACCTCCGATGTCCCGACCTCCGCTGCCACGACCTTCGCTGTCGCGCCCATCGCCGTTGTCCGACTCCGCCCTGCCCGACGGCATCTCGCGCCCTTCCCTGTCGCCGTACGTCCCGTTGCAGTCATGGCCGCAGTGATCGCCATCGCCGCCGTCGCGGCCGAGGCCGTCGTCGCTGTCGGTCATCTCGACTCCCCCAGCGTCCGGGGGCCGTCATCCGTCACACCCTCGCTGCGGAGGAGCTGGGCGAGTCTCTTCAGTCCCCGGTGGGTGGCGGTGCGGACCGCGCCGGGGCGTTTGCCGAGGACGCGGGCGGCGGCGGGGCCGTCGAGGCCGACGACCACACGCAGCAGAACGGCCTCGGCCTGGTCGCGCGGCAGCCGGGCGACGAGCGCGAGGGCCTGCTCGGTGGAGAGCAACTCCAGCGCCTGGTCCTGGGTGCTGTGCGTGCCCGGCAGTTCCAGCAGGTCGTTCTCCAGCGCGGTCGCCCGGGGTCTGACCTTCTGGCGCCGCAGATGGTCCAGGGCCCGGTGCCGGGCGATGGTCGCGCTCCAGCCCCGGAAGCCCGCCCCGTCGCCCTTGAACCGCCCGAGGTCCCGCGCGATCTCCAGCCAGGCGTCCGAGGCGACGTCCTCCGCGTCGTCCCCGACGATGCCGCGCAGATACCCCAGCAGCCCGGGCTGCACGAGCCGGTACGCCACCGCGAACGCGGCCTCGTCCCCGTCCTGGGCCCGCGCGACGGCCGCGCCCAGTTCACCGTCGTACGCCTGCACGCGCCGAGGTTCCCCTCCCTGGCCCCAAGCTGTCCGAGACAGTGCCAAGTCAGTGCCGGGATCGCCTTCCCGGGGACTGTCCCGGCCGCCGCCAAGCCCCCACGGTCATCTGCGTCGCACCGCGCGGAAGTGTCACAGGCCGTCAGGCGAACCCCCCGAAGATCACCCGGAAGCGGCAACACCGGTCTCCTTCGTGACATAGGCCACACGCGCACCCGCCGATGCTGATGTTCACGGCGGCCTGTGCGCTGAATGGAGAGTCACCCCTGTGCCGGGTGGTGTCTTCGTGTTGTTCATCCAGGGGTGGGGCATTTGAGTCGCCGTAGGAGCCGTGCGTACGAGCCGCTGCGTCTGAAGCGCAGGGCGTGGCTGACGCTCGGGGCCGTCGTGGCCGGCGGCGCGGGCATGGTGTCGTACGCCGTGGCCGGGCCCGGCGCCGGCCCGGCCGACACCACCGGCGGCATGAGCAGCACCGCGTTCGTCGCCGAGGTCACGACAGCCGACCCGACAGCCGACACGGCGACCGGCCCGGTAGCCGACACGGAGATCGACACGGCCACCGCCGACGACGTGCCCACCCCCCTCGCCTCGACAGTCACGCGCCCCCCGATCATCAGCCGGGCCCGTTGGGGCGCCGACGAGTCGACCGTGACGGGGACGGCCGAGTACGTCGACAAGATCAGCGCGGTCTTCGTCCATCAGACGGGCAGCACCAACTCCTACAGCTGTGCCGAGTCCCCCGCGCTGATCCGCGCGCTCATGGCGTACGACATCCGGACGGCGGGCCGGGGCGACCTCGGCTACAACTTCGTGGTCGACAAGTGCGGCCGTGTCTACGAGGGCCGGGCGGGCGGCGCGGACCTGTCGGTGCGCGGCGAGCACACCCCCGGCTTCGACGGGGACTCGACGGGCATCGCGGTGCTCGGTGACTTCCGGAGCGGCGGGCCGAGCCGGGCGGCCGTGGAGTCCGTGGCGCGGCTGGCGGCGTGGAAGCTGGGCCAGTACGCCGGTGACCCGGCCGGCAAGGTGACGCTGACGGCGGCCGAGGACACCGGCGTGTACGCGCAGGGCGAGTCGGCGGAGCTGGACGTGATCTCCGGCGGCCTGGACGCGGCGACCACCACGTCCCCGGGCGCGCACCTCTACGCCGAGCTTCCCGGGATACGCCGCTACGCCGCCTCCGCCGGCCGCGACTCCGCGATCCCGACCGCCGACTACACGGGCGACGGCGTGAGCGACCTGGTGGCGCCGACGCACCGGACCGGCAGCGGCTGGATCACCCTGGTCCCGGGCGGCGTGAACGGCCCCGCCTCCGGATCCAGGCTCCGCCTGGACCAGGCGAGCATGGGTGTGCCGGGCGCCGCGGAGTCCGGCGACCAGTGGGGCGCGGCGACCGCGTGGGGCGACATCAACGGCGACGGGTACGCGGACCTCGCGATCGGCGCGCCCGGCGAGGACGACACCACCGGGCACGCGGACCGGGGTGCGGTGACGATCCTCTACGGGCCCTCCTTCACCGCCGACGCCGACACCATGGCCCTCGGCGACGACCACGAGCCGACCGGCGCGCGGTTCGGCGCGACCGTGGCGGTAGGGGACTTCAACGCCGACGGCAGGGCGGTCGTGTTCACCGCGGCCACCGGTACCGGCGGCAACTGGGCGGCCCGTTTCAACGACGGCCACGAGGTGGCCGGCGACCTCACGACGGCGACCGGCGCGTTGGCGTACGCGGACGCCGCGACCGGCGACTTCAACCGGGACGGCTACGCCGATGTGGCCCTCAACTACCGTGACGCGTCCGGCGTCGGCAAGGTGACCTGGTTCAGGGGCTCCAAGTCGCTGGGGCTGACGAAGGTGGCGACCCTGACCGTCAAGGGCGGCCGGGCCGTCGCCGCGGGCGACGTCGACGGCAACGGTTACGACGACATCGTCGTCGGCCAGTCCTACGCCTCCGAGTCCGGCGGCAACGCGGGCGGCCAGGTCACCGTGGTGCCCGGTACGTCCACCGGCTTCACCACCACCGGCACGACGACGATCCACCAGGTCACGGCGAACGTCGAGGGCGCCTCCGAGACCTCGGACGGCTTCGGCTCCTCCGTCTCCGTCGGCGACGTCGACGCCGACGGCCACGCCGACGTCCTCACCGGCGCGCCCAACGAGGACATCACCCGCGCCGGGAAGAACCGCGCCGACGCTGGCTCGGTGTGGCTCCTCAAGGGCACCTCCACCGGCCTGACGGGCACAGGCTCCCTGGCCCTCTCCCAGGACGCCCCGAACATCCCCGGCTCCACCGAGACGGACGACAAGTTCGGCTCCGCGACCTCCCTCACCGACTTCACCGGCGACGGCTACGCCGACCTCCTCACCGGCACGGAGGGCGAGGACACCGGCAACGGCACGATCCTGTACGTCCCATCGGCGAACGGCACACCGTCCCCGACGAGGTCCTCGTACTACGGCATCCCCCAGCTGGGCACCCCCACCGGCGGCCGCCTGGGCCAACTCCTGACCCCGTAGCCCCGCACCCCCTGGGCGGGGGCGGGGGGTGGGGGCGAGAAACTCCCGGGCTCAGCCGGAGGGCATCGCGTCGTGGCACAGCAGCCGCAGGGACCCGTCGCCCGCGAAGCACCGCCGGGCCTCGTCGAGCGGGTCCCAGAAACGGCCGTCCCAGGTCCGCACCCAGTACCCCCCGCCCGACTCGACCCACTCGCCCCCAGCCCACCGCACGACGACTTCGCCCCCGTACGCCCCGAACCCCCGCAACGCCCCCTCCACGGCGGCATACGGCGCCCCTTCCCGCCTTATCTCCTCGATCATCCGGTCCACCCGCCACAGACTCTGTGTCGAGTAGTCGAGACGCACCCTCGCCCCTTCCCGCATCATCGCCACCGCGTCGGCCGCCCACCGAAGGGGTTTCGCCGCGCTCCCGGGCCGGTTCCCGGGACCCCCCGCCATGCTGGGGGTACTGCCCGAACTGAATGTCTGCTGTGCGCTCACACTCGGGAAAGCGCCTGCCCCACGCGAGACGTTTCGCGATTTCGGCGTGTGCGCGACACCGGCGCAGGACCACCACACCCGGCCCCAGGACACCCACAGGACCCGCCAGGAGAACGAGGTTTACCGCCGCGCCCCACGCGCCCGCCGCGACACGACCGCCCGCAGCACCCGCCGCCCCTCCGTGGCCACACCGAGCGCCTGGCGCGCCCCCGCCGCCCCGTGCTGCGCGAAGAGTTCCAGCACCACGACCTGACGACGCAGCTCGGCGGCGACGAGATGGGAGGCGCCCTCGGTACGGCCCGCACGGCAGGCCGCCACGGAGTCGTCACCCCCGGCGTCCAGCGGGTCGAGCAGCTGATGGATCCGCAGGGCTGAGATCGAACACACGTCGGCCCACTCACGCAGCCCGTCACCGGACCGCTCCACGGGAACCGCGTCGAGCATCCGGCGAGCGAGGAGGACGATTTCCTCGCCCCCGCCGGAACCGGAGCCGGAACCGGAACCGGATTCCGAGTCGGAGGCGGAGGCCGAGTCGGCGGCCGAATCGGAAGCGGAGGCGGGCGGGGCCAGTTCGCCCCGTACCTTCGCCACCTTCTCCCCCCACCCCTCCCCGTCGTCCACCAGCCCCGCCCACAGCGGACGCAGAACCTCGTCGTCGCCCCCGAGAAGCGGTACGCAGCGGTCCAAACAAGCCAACCCGCTTGCCGCCAGACCGCGTTCGTCGGCCTGGGCGATCAGCTTCACCAGGCTCATCACGCCTCCCCTAGATCCCGCTCGACCACGCCCCGGTTATACGGAGCCCACACTTCCCCTTACTGCGTGCGACGACGCGGGAGTGTCACAGTGGAACGACCCCGAGCCGGTCGAGCAACCGGAACAGAATATTTTCAGCCAGGGGGTCCACCGGTCCAGGCTCTGAGGTCAACACATCGGCCAACGACCGCTCGACGACGGCCCGCCCGGCCTCCGCGGCCCAGGCGACGGCACGCTCGGCGGCGTCGCGCGGCTCGAGGAAGTAGTCCTCGACGGTGAGCCCCTGACCATCGCCCAGGTACGCGGCCATGGCGCGCCGCGCGAGACACGTGGTCCACGCCCCGCTCTCCGGCCCGGCGGCCTCGACGACCACGCAGTCGCTGCCCATGACGTAGCCGAACAGCGCGGGCGCCCCCGTCTCCCGGGCGAGCGTGTTCATGTTCCCGACGTCGCCACCGCCCCCGGCGTCCCCGGCGGCCTCGTCACCGGGCGCGCCCGTCTGGTACGCCCAGACCTGCCAGCCGCCGGCCGCCGTCGCGCGCAGTGTCATACCCTCGGCGCCGGCCAGCGCGTCCAGCTCCGCGAGCGGCCGCTCGCTCCTGCCCACGACGTAGTACCCCCAGTACCCCATACCGGGAATACACCACATCCGTACGGCAGTTCGCCCCCGGAATCGGGCAATCCGCACGGATGCGTGAGGACGGGTTCAAAGAGAGACGGGTTCCGGCACGCGCGGTCCACTCCACGCCTTGTCGTGCTGCATCCGGGTGAGCGCGAGAACGAAGAGAACGGCAGACACGGCGGCCACGATTTCGACGGCGTCCGCGAACAGCATCTGCTTGGCGGCCGATCGATACTCCGCGGCCGACTCCGCCCCGTAGTGCGCCCTGTCCGCCACCTCTCTCACTAGGAGGCTGATCAGCCACAGCGTCCACCAGGCGTTGACGAGCACGTGCGACCGGGGCTTCTCCCGCGGGCTGCTCGCGTCCCAGCAATCGATCGCGATCCGTCGCGGAAACCACAGGAGCACGGGCGGCACGAACCAGCCGCCGATCGCCCAGCCCCGCCTCAACCCGTGTCCGGACGGGTCGAACACCTCGGCGTTGATCCGCACCCGGTGGAACCACACCAGGAAGACGGCGATGGTGGCGAAAAAGGTGAGCATCTGCAGGCCACCGGCCAGCTCGACGAGCAGGTCCGCCCAGTCCGAGTCCCGCTCGACGGCCGCACCCCACTCCCCGTCCGCCATCCGGCCCCTCACGTCGAGCAGCGCCGTGTCAGCCCACATCGAGAGCAGATCGACGGCGATGACCACCCCGAGCAGCGCCACCACCGCCCGCCCGAACCCCACCGGCGACCGAAGCCAGGCGGCCCCATGCGGCGGCAGAGCGGGCCGCGCCGGGTGCGCGGGAAGCGGCGGGGCCGCCACCTCGCACTGCCGGCACAGCTCGCCGCCGGGTGCCGCCGCATGGTTTCCGCAGCGCGCACAGTTCATCGTGAGACCCCCCGCGTGATCGAAACGCACCGAACGTTGTCCTCCCCAGACCCTCACGCTCGGCGATCAGAACACGCGGAACATACGGTTCACCCGCCCCGCCCGTCGACCTGTTTCCGCGTGAACGCCCGCAGGGTCAGCTCACCTTCCCCGCCAGCTCCCGGAACTCCGTCCAGGCCATCGTCGGCTTCCCGGGATCCCACACCTTCTGCGACAGCGCCCGCAGCGGCATCCGGACGCCCGCCGCGACCTGCGCCTCGGTCTGCCGGTTCGCGAGGTCGCACCAGACGGCGAAGACACCGCCGAGGATCTGGTCGTCGTACTGGGCGGGGACGGCGGTCGTGCCGCGCAGCACCCGTGGGGTCCAGGACTCGTAGATGCGCTGCCCGGTCGGGTAGAAGAACTGGTTGGGCTCGCCGAGGACGTAGTACAGGTACTCGTCGTTGTAGTTGATCACCTGGCGCCCGGCGCTCAGGTACTCGATCGGCGGCCGGGCCCCGATCTCCTTGCCCGTCCAGTACGCGACCTGGATCGCCTTGTCCGCCTGGACCGACCCGCCGCGGAAGAACCCGTCGTTCCAGGCCCGTACCGTCCGGTCGTGCCCGCGCATCACCTTGGCCCGGTCGTTCAGCCAGCCGGTCGCGAGGTCGGCGACGGTCGCGCCGGAGCCGTACTTCGCCCGCGCGGCGGCGGCCAGCTGCGGGTAGGACGCCTCGGGGTTCGACACCATCAGCGCCCGGTACTCGTCGCCGCCGAGATGCCAGTACGCGCCGTCGAAGAGGCCGGCGTACTCGTCGAGCAGCTCGTCCACGACCTCGGCGGACTCCGGATCGGAGATGTCGACGGCTCCGCTCGCGGCCACGCCCTGCGCGTTCTTCAGCTGCAGCCCCGGATTGGCAGCGATCACGGCCCCCAGATGCCCGGGTGAGTCGATCTCCGGTACGACCTCGATGTGCCGGCTCCTCGCGAGGTCCAGGATCTTCTGCACCTGGGCCTTGGTGAGGTGCTGTTCCGACACCACCTCGGGATGGCTCGTGGACTCGATCCGGAACCCCTGGTCGTCGGAGAAGTGCAGCCCGAGCTGGTTGTACTTGAGGTCGCCCAGCTCACGGATGCGGTCCTCGATCCAGCCTGCCGTGAAGTGCTTGCGTGCGATGTCGAGCATGAACCCGCGCTGCGGCTTGGCCGGCTCGTCCCGTACGACACCCTCCGGCGCCGTACCGCCGCCGCGGACCTCCTGCTTCAGGGTGCGCGTCCCGTAGAAGACCCCCGCCTCGGCGGGCGCGGCGATCCGCACCCGCCGGTCCTTCACCGTCAGCGTGTACGCCTCCGACCTCGGCTCGTCCGCACCGTTGAGCGCCAGCTCCACGTCCCCGTCCCGGGGCTGCGCCTCCCCCGCATAGGCCAGCCCCAGCTCCCCGGCGGTCAGCCGGCCCTCGTCGGCCAGCGCCGCGTGCCGTACGACGACCCGGCCCCCGTCGGCGGGTTTCCAGCCGGGTCCACGGGCGGCCTCGTGCTGCCGTACGGCGGGGATGGTCAGGGGCTTCTGGGACAACGGATAGGAGCGCGAAGGCGACGGCGACGCGGACGGCGAACTCTCGGCGGCGCTCACGGACGACCGCTCCCGCGACGGCTGCGACCCGCTCGGCGTCCGCGTCCCGTCGCCCGGCCACACGGTCACGGCCGCCGCGACCGCGCCGCCCGCCAGCACGACTCCCGTGCCCAGGAGCAACCCTTTCGACGTGATCGCCGTCTTCCTGCGGGGTGCCCTGCGCCGACCCCGGTTCACGACGCGCCCCCGGTCCCGATCCCGGTCAGCATCCACGACATCTCACGCACCTCTCGCCCGCGACTTCCCCCGGTCTTCTCCCGGTCTTCTCCCGACTCGCTTCCGAGTCCCCTTCTCGAACCTACGACGTCCCACCGCCCCATCCGTCCACCACAGGTTCCGAAACTCTCCCGTTCGGGTGAAATTCGGGCATCGAACGGACAGCCCATGACCCGCCTCGATAACGTGGTGGCACATTTCGCACGGCCTGCCCAGCCGACCCCTACGCACCGCCGAGGAACCACGCTGCCTCCGCACCGTCTCCCCCACCTCCCCGGCCAGGTCGCCATACCGGAGCAGGCCCGCACCCCCGGCCCGTCGGCCCTGGAGCGGTTCAACCACGCCCCCGCGGACACCACCCGGCAGGCCCTCCTCACCTGCCTGCGCAGCCTCCGCTGGGCCCACCGCCTCGCCGACCACCGCCCCTACCCCGACCTCGACGCCCTACTCGCCGCGTCGGACGAGGCCGCGTACGACCTCACGGCAGCCGACCTGGCGGAGGCCCTGGCCGGCGAAACCCTCCCCACCCTCCCCGACGACACCTACGGCGTGGCCCACACCGCCCTGAACGCCGCCCACGCCGCCTACGAGGCCCGCTTCGGCCACGTCTTCGTCATCTCCCAGGCCGACGCACCCCCCGCCGAACTCCTCGACCGCACCTTGGAGGGCATCCGCTCCCGCCTGGGAAACGACCCGGAGGAGGAGAGGGTGGTGGTGGCGGAGGAACTCCGGCGCCTGGCGAGAGAACGCCTGACCAGCCAACTCAGGGGCACGGGGAACTGCGCGACCTCTTAGGGGCACGGGGAACTGCGCGACCAGCCACAACGAACCCGCCCCCGGCACCCCACAAGAACCCCCACCCCGGATGCCGCCCGCTAGTCACCCTTACGTGCACCTTTGTATGCCAGTTTGATCACACCAACCCTCCCGGCTTAAGCCAAGTGCAACGACGTCGCTACCATGGCCGGGGCCGGTGGACCGTACCCGGCCGGGTCAGACCGACAAGCAAGCCGGCCGGCCCCAATCCCCGCTCCCGGAGGGTTCTTCCGTGCCGGCTGGAACGCTGTACCGCGGCCGGGAAGGAATGTGGTCCTGGGTGGCTCATCGAGTCACCGGCGTCCTCATCTTCTTCTTCCTGTTCGTACACGTGCTGGACACCGCTCTCGTCCGCGTCTCCCCCGACGCCTACGACAAGGTCGTGGCCACGTACAAGACGCCGATCGTCGCGCTGCTGGAGTACGGCCTCGTCGCCGCCATCCTCTTCCACGCGCTCAACGGTCTTCGGGTCATCGCCGTCGACTTCTGGTCGAACGGCCCCCGTCACCAGAAGACGATGCTCTGGACCGTCGTCGGCCTCTGGCTCGTGCTGATGATCGGGGCCCTGTACCCCGTCCTCGGCCACGCCGTCCGTGAAGTCTTCGGGAGCTGAGACAGATGTCCGCCACTGAAACCACCGCATCCGGCATCGGCCCCGTCGAGGGCGCCGGGGAGCTGTCGGGCTACAGCCCCGACAACCCGGCCCCCTTCATCGAGCCGCCCCGCAAGCGCACCAAGAAGACCCCGAAGTCCACCCGCGGCAACTTCGAGATGGCCGCGTGGCTCTTCATGCGACTGTCCGGCATCGTCCTGGTCGTCCTGGTCATCGGCCACCTGATCATCCAGCTCGTCCTCGACGGCGGCGTCTCCAAGATCGGCTTCGCGTTCGTCGCGGGCCGCTGGGCGTCCCCGTTCTGGCAGACCTGGGACCTGCTGATGCTGTGGCTCGCGATGCTGCACGGCGCGAACGGCCTGCGCACGGTCATCAACGACTACGCGGAGCGCCCGAACACCCGCCTGTGGCTCAAGGGCCTGCTCTACACCGCCACGGTGTTCACCATCCTGCTGGGCACGCTGGTGATCTTCACCTTCGACCCGAACATCCGATAGGCACGGGGCTGAGGTAACCGAACATGAAGATCCACAAGTACGACACCGTCATCGTCGGCGCCGGCGGCGCCGGTATGCGCGCGGCGATCGAGTCGACGCAGCGCAGCCGTACCGCCGTGCTGACCAAGCTGTACCCCACCCGTTCCCACACGGGCGCAGCGCAGGGCGGCATGGCCGCCGCGCTCGCCAACGTGGAGGAGGACAACTGGGAGTGGCACACCTTCGACACGGTCAAGGGCGGTGACTACCTGGTCGACCAGGACGCCGCCGAGATCCTGGCGAAGGAGGCCATCGACTCCGTCCTCGACCTGGAGAAGATGGGCCTGCCGTTCAACCGGACGCCCAACGGGACGATCGACCAGCGCCGCTTCGGCGGTCACAGCCGCAACCACGGCGAGGCCCCGGTACGCCGCTCCTGCTACGCGGCCGACCGCACCGGCCACATGATCCTCCAGACGCTGTACCAGAACTGCGTCAAGCACGGCGTGGAGTTCTTCAACGAGTTCTACGTCCTCGACCAGCTGATCACCGAGGTCGACGGCGTCAAGAAGTCCGCCGGTGTCGTGGCGTACGAGCTGGCGACCGGCGAGATCCACATCTTCCAGGCGAAGGCCGTGATCTACGCGTCCGGCGGCACCGGCAAGTTCTTCAAGGTGACGTCGAACGCGCACACGCTGACCGGTGACGGCCAGGCGGCCGTGTACCGCCGGGGGCTGCCGCTGGAGGACATGGAGTTCTTCCAGTTCCACCCGACCGGCATCTGGCGCATGGGCATCCTGCTGACGGAGGGCGCCCGCGGTGAGGGCGGCATCCTCCGCAACAAGGACGGCGAGCGCTTCATGGAGAAGTACGCGCCGGTGATGAAGGACCTGGCGTCGCGAGACGTGGTGTCGAGGTCCATCTACACGGAGATCCGTGAGGGCCGCGGCTGCGGCCCCGAGGGCGACCACGTCTACCTCGACCTCACGCACCTCCCGCCGGAGCAGCTCGACGCCAAGCTCCCGGACATCACCGAGTTCGCGCGGACGTACCTCGGCATCGAGCCCTACACGGACCCGATCCCGATCCAGCCGACCGCGCACTACGCCATGGGCGGCATCCCGACGAACGTCCAGGGTGAGGTCCTGATCGACAACACCACCGTCGTTCCGGGCCTGTACGCCGCCGGCGAGGTCGCCTGTGTCTCCGTGCACGGCGCCAACCGTCTCGGCACCAACTCGCTGCTCGACATCAACGTGTTCGGTAAGCGGGCGGGCATCGCCGCCGCCGACTACTCCCAGACGGCCGACTTCGTCGAGCTGCCGGAGAACCCGGAGTCGCTGGTCGTCGAGCAGATCGAGCGGCTGCGCTCGGCCACGGGCAACGAGCGCGTGGCCGACATCCGTCGCGAGCTGCAGGAGACCATGGACGCCAACGTCATGGTGTTCCGCACCGAGCAGACGATCAAGACGGCCGTCGAGAAGATCGGCGAGCTGCGCGCGCGCTACAAGAACGTGGCGATCCAGGACAAGGGCCGCCGGTTCAACACCGACCTGCTGGAGGCCGTCGAGCTGGGCAACCTGCTCGACCTCGCCGAGGTCATGGCCGTGTCGGCGCTCGCCCGCAAGGAGTCCCGCGGCGGTCACTACCGTGAGGACTACCCGAACCGCGACGACGTCAACTTCATGCGCCACACCATGGCGTACCGCGAGGTCGGCGACGACGGCACCGAGTCCATCCGTCTCGACTACAAGCCGGTCGTCCAGACCCGCTACCAGCCGATGGAGCGTAAGTACTGATGGCTACCCCTGTTCTGGACAAGGTCGAGGCGGATTCCGCGGCCTCCCCGTACATCACGGTCACGTTCCGCGTGCGCCGCTTCAACCCCGAGGTCGCGGCCGAGGCGAGCTGGCAGGACTTCGTCCTGGAGATCGACCCCAAGGAGCGCGTCCTCGACGGTCTGCACAAGATCAAGTGGGACGAGGACGGCACCCTCACGTTCCGCCGTTCCTGCGCCCACGGCATCTGCGGTTCGGACGCCATGCGGATCAACGGCAAGAACCGTCTGGCCTGCAAGACGCTGATCAAGGACATCAACCCCGAGAAGCCGATCACGGTCGAGCCCATAAAGGGCCTCACGGTCCTCAAGGACCTGGTCGTGGACATGGAGCCGTTCTTCCAGGCGTACCGGGACGTGATGCCCTTCCTGATCACGAAGGACACCAACGAGCCGACGCGCGAGCGTTTCCAGACCGCCGAGGACCGCGAGCGCTTCGACGACACCACGAAGTGCATCCTCTGCGCCGCGTGCACGTCCTCGTGCCCGGTGTTCTGGAACGACGGCCAGTACTTCGGTCCGGCCGCGATCGTCAACGCCCACCGCTTCATCTTCGACTCGCGCGACGAGGCCGGTGAGCAGCGCCTGGAGATCCTCAACGACCGTGACGGCGTGTGGCGTTGCCGTACGACGTTCAACTGCACGGACGCCTGCCCTCGCGGTATCGAGGTCACCAAGGCGATCCAGGAGGTGAAGCGGGCGCTCATCACGCGCCGCTTCTGATCCGCCGCTTCTGATTCACCGCCGGCATGGATGACGGAAGGCCCGCAGGCTCGCCTGCGGGCCTTCCGCGTACCCGGCGTACGCCGGTACTCAGCATTCTCACGCCCCACGCACGAGGGCCCCGTCCCGCGCGGAGCTCAGAGGGAAGCTCCGCGGCGGACAAGGCCCTTCGGTCGATCACCTCGGCGGTGATCCTCAGCGCGATCAGCCGCGCAGGACACGGCCCTGCGCGTCGGTGCGGTCGTTGCTCGTGAGGAACAGGATGCCGTCGATCAGGGCCCAGATGCCCAGACCACCGCAGGTGAGGAGCTGGGCGACGCCCACGCCGACGGAACCGACGTAGAAGCGACCGATGCCGAGCCCGCCGAGGAAGAGCTGCAGAACACCGGCGACGATCTTCGACTTGTCGGAGTACGGGCGACCCTGCGGGTCGTGGCCGAAGGGAGCGTCAGGGGTGGGGACGGTCATGGAAATAACTCCTGGATGTACTGACTGAATAACCGAAGCGGATTGCTCCGGGGCGAGTCCAGGAGAGAAGGCGCGGCAAAAACCGGCAGCGATCGGGCACGGCAAATACCGGCCAACGATCGAGCACGACGTAGTCCCCCGTCATCCCCCCTGCAGCCGTTGCAGCGTAGTGAGACGCAGGGGGCGGATGGGAGGGGAATCAAGCGATCGTTCCGATTCCGTGATCCGATTCCAGCCAACTTGCGACGACTGGGCAAGATAAAGCGGGCGTAAGGGATTTACGGGGATCGGCAGGGGGAAGGAAACAGGATTCGGCTGCGCCCACCGCGACCACTGCGACCGCCGTCCCGCTCAGTGAAGGTTGCGGACGATCGTCCACGTCACCGCGATGCCCAGGATCAAGGCCTGGGTGCGGGGCGTCAGTTCGGGGCGCCAGCGGCGACCGCGCAGTCCCTCGACGGCCCAGCGGCCGAGCAGCGCGAGGGCGAAGGGCGCGGCGAGCAGCAGCACCCGGTTGTCGTGCCAGGCGGCGGCGAACTGGCCGTGCATCAGGTCGTACACCATGCGGGTGCCACCGCAGCCGGGGCAGAGCAGCCCCGTGACATAGCGGAACGGGCACTGGGGCAGCAGATGGCCGGGCTCGTGCGGGTTGGTGCCGTACAGATACGCGGCGCCCGCCAGCCCGGCGGCGGCCACCGCGAAGGGGGCCGCCGCCGGATGCCGGAGAGCGATGAGGCCGCGTTCAGCCACGCAGGACACGTCCGTTGGAGTCCGTGGTGTTGCTGCCGGTCAGCAGGATGATGCCGTCGACCAGCGCCCAGATGCCGAGGCCACCGCAGGTGAAGAGCTGCGCGAGGCCGAGGCCGACGTGACCGATGTAGAAGCGGCCGACGCCGAAGGAGCCCAGGAACAGCGAGAGGATGCCCGCGACGATCTTCGACTTGTCGGAGTACGGGCGGCCGTAAGGGTCGTAGCCGTACGGGGCGTTGGGGTCGCCCGTGTACGCGCCGCCCGGCGTCGGAGGCACCTGGTAGCCGCCACCCTGCGGGTAACCGCCCTGCTGCGGGTAGCCGTAGCCGGGCTGGCCCGCGCCCGGCTGCTGGTAACCGCCCTGCGGAGCCCCGTACGGGTCACCGGCCTGCGGAGCCCCGTACGGGTTGGCGCCCGGCTGACCGGGGGCGGCGCCCGGGTACCCGTATCCGGGCTGCGGCGGCTGCGGGGGCTGAGCGGGCTGCTGAGGCTGCTCGGTCACGGTACTGACTCCTGCGTCGTTGTTGCTTGAGCGGCTGACTGAATATGGGCTGTCCGTCATATTGCAGGAGGGAAGGGCCCGGAGAGAAGTTGTTACTTCGGCCGGTCCCCGCCCGGCTCCCGCTTGTGGGCGGAGTCACAGTCCCTCGTGACAGTCGGCTGAGGTCACAGCCGGCTGGGGATCGTCGGGTCCGTGATCTCCGTGTCCTTGGCGAGCAGCATCGCCTTGCTGAGGATGACAGCGAGCATACGGTCGCCCTCATAAGGGAGATAGCCGGTCTGCGGCTTTCGGTTCCCGTCACCGACGGCCGACTTGGGGACGACGGGACAGTAAGGGGGTGGTACTGACAGGGGATGCGGGAGCGGCCCACAAGAGGCGGCCACTCCTTCGGGTGATCCGCGCCGGGCTGTCGGCGCGGATGGCGGTCAGTACATCAGGGTACTAGTATGTACACGTACTACACGGTGAACGTTGATGGCCTGGCCTCTTGAAATGACCGGAGAGGTGCGCGACTGGCTGCACGGACTGCGCAAGGACGATCGCACCACGGCACGGCTGGTGGGCCAGGCGATTCAGGCCCTCGTGGAAGAGGGCCCGGATCTCGGGCGCCCTCTGGTGGATCGGATCAGAGGTTCCGCCCTGCATCACCTCAAAGAACTGCGCCCCGGTTCCACCGGGGACACGGAGATCAGGATCCTCTTCGCCTTCGATCCCGGACGCAGCGCGGTACTCCTGGTCGCGGGTGACAAGGCCGGGCGATGGACGGCGTGGTACCGCCCGGCGATACCGCTGGCCGAGGAACGCTATACCGAGTGGCTGGACCACCTGGCCCGGCGCCGCGACGAGGAGACAGAGCGATGACCAGCTTCCACTCATGGGACGAGGTCAAAGGAGAGGTCTTCGACACCGAGGACCTGGACGAGATCATGGCCGGTGCCCGGCGCATGGTCGCCGAGGCACGTGCCCACCGGCTGGCCGAGATGCGCAGGCAACTCGGCCTCACCCAGCGCGAGGTGGCCGACCGTATGCACGTACGACAGGAACGGGTGTCCGCCATCGAACGCGGCAGAACCGAGTCCGCCGAGGTGGGAACGGTCGCGGCCTATGTGGAGGCGCTGGGCGGGGAACTGGAGATCGTCGCGAACTTCAACGGGACCCGGGTGGTCGTGGCGTAGCCCGGCGCTCTTGAATACCGCAACACCGCGCGTCCCGTACGACCCTCGTGCCTCGACGCGTGTCTGCACGCCTGTTCGGGGTCGGCTCCGCAGAGGACGACGGCAGCGTCCACATCCTGCGCGGCGGTAAGAAGGCCTGACCGGGACCGGCTCCCAGTGGTTCACCCGGGCGACGGCGGGGGTTCCGGGCAACCCCGAGGACGACGAGATGTTCGGCTCCGCCATCCGCCTGCGCGACCTTGACGGCGACGGCGACAAGGACCTCCTGGCCGCGAGCCTCAACGGCGACACCGCCTGTTCTTCCGGGCGGGCGCCTCCGGGATCACGACAGGCACCGTGACGGAGCTGAGCCTGAAGCCGAGCTTCCCGCAGTAGCCGTGGCCGGGGGCCCGCGTGGAGGGTTCCGCTTGGCCGGATCGCGTCCAACTCCCATGACGGATGAGGTCATTGATCACAGACTTCCCCCATGACCTTCCTGAGGAAAGCCGCGGCCGCACTGTCGGCCGCGGCCGCGATCCTGATCGCGGCACCCCCCACGTCCTCGGCTACGACCGCCCCGCATCAGACGTACGGCGGCACTCTCGTCCGGGAGAACTTCAATCACCTTCCCCTCGGCCCGGTCACCCGGGGCCGAGGCTGGACCACCGACACCTCCGACGGCACCGGCACCCTGACCGTCGAGCCCAGCGCCGACGGCCAGGGCCGCGAACTCCGTATCCGCAGCGAGGGCAACGGACGCGCCTTCGTCGTCCTCTCCGACCTCGCCCCGCCCGGCAACAGCTTCTGGGCCCGCCTCCGCCTACGCGTGACCGAGTTCCCCACGGCCCCCGCCTGGGCCCACTGGACCCTCGCAGAGGCCTCCGGCCCCAACTCCCCCACCCTCGTCCGCCCCCTCGGCGGCCAGTACGCCCCCACTGAGCCCGGGAACTTCTGGGGCGTGGGCTCCGACCTGGGCCCGACGGGCGACTGGACAGCCTGGAAGACCTCGGCTCCGGCGGTCGCGGGGAAGTGGCAGTGCGCCGAGTTCCACCTCGACGCCACCGACAACCGGGTCACCGTCTATCTGGACGGCGTGGAACAGCCCGACCTGACCGTCTCCACGAAGCAGCACGGCGGCACGACGGACGATTTCGTCTTCCCCACCTTCGACAAGCTGAAGCTGGGCTGGCAGTTGTACCAGGCGAACCCGGCACCAGCCGCGTTCGAGATGCGGATGGACGACATCGCGGTGAGCACCCGCCGGGTGGGAGACTGCGAGGTCTGACACAGGGGACCACGCACCGCGCTTCTCGTAATCCCGAAGCCATAGCTCCTGAGGGAGCCGCCCGTCCTCCGCGAACGGGCAGCCCCCTCGCCTATACGCCCGGGAAAAGCCACTCCGCCCACGCAGGCGAGCTGCTCAACGTCAACTCGGCGCGCATCAGCTCCATCGAAGCCGGGCGCTTTCGGGGTCAGCGCGGATCGGGTCCGCATGTTCGCCCACAGCTACGGCTGCTCGGACGAGACATACATCGAGGCCTTGGCCGCCATGACCGCAGGCCGGACCCGCAACTGGTGCACCGCAGAAGCCCCGCCATGACGCACCTGGCGGGGCTTCATTTTTGCTAACGCCACCGATCTACCGCTTATCTATCTACTCCATAGCCTGTCACGCTGAAAAAACAGGATGAAGCCAGACAGAAGCCAGATTACCGGTATCGATACCAAGGACGATTCCACTGGCGATCTGGACGAAATCAGCGTCGCCAGTATCCATTCGACGAATGGCGACCCAACCAGATGAAGGGTCATAAGAAACCCGCCACCCCTTTCCAGGAACCGCAAGTGAAACTCCAGGCTGGAAGGAGTGATCCGACGAGATGAACACCCGCCCAGGGGAACATCTGGGCGTACCCAACTCGGCCACTTCACCCCGGACGTTCGGAAAATACCCCCAGGCGAACAGCACGTCCCGAGATGCAATGTCGACCTCGAGCTGCAGCGTGCCGATCAGCACGCTCGTAACCCCCTCCGAGCCAAGCCTCTCGCTCAGCGACTCTGCACTCTGTGCACTAAAGGAGAATCCGTACTCGGAATCATCGTAGGTGAGTACACCCTCAAGGGAAGATCCTTCTTGGATGGAAAACTTCACTTAGATGACTATCCTTTCGTGCTCTTGAAGAGGAAGTGGGCAATCTTGTTCGAGTTTGCGTCGATGTTCAGCTCCCAGACCCCGCTGCTTCCGTTCATCGCTCCGGGCGTCCTCCACTCGACAACCCCGGCAGCGCCGCGGGAATCTAGCCTGGGAGTAGACCCGGCCATTATTTCCCCTACAAGCTGCCCATTGTTGTCATTCATGTAAGGACGTGCAGCCTTGCCGAAGTTGGGAGCATCCACGTCTCGGGTACCAGCGATATCCCAGGTGTGATTTTCAACGGTCTTGGTCATCGAAAGATTCTCAACATCGATCTTCGATACCAGATGAGCGGCGTCACAGTTGCTGTTGTGAACGAGCACTGGTGTCTTGTCCGCCAGCACATACGCGTGCGGGCCAGGCCGCTCTTACCTGCAAGTTTGCTGGTCAGCGGGCGATTTGACAGTCGCCGGATGTTCGTGCTCTTGCGCTGGAGTCTTCTGGTGTTGCCGTCACTACTGCCGTCAGTGGTCTACACCGCCTGGGGAATTCCAGGAATTCCGAATGCGTGTCAAGCGGCTTTGTCGTGCGGGGTGAGGCTGATGGTCAGGTCGGCGCCGAGAGCCTGAGCCAGGCGGCGCAGAAGGGGAAGCGTGGGCACGGTCCCGCCGCCTTCGAAGCGGGAGATCTGCGGCTGCTTCATCCCGCACCGCTCGGCCAGCTCGGCCTGGGACAGCCCGAGCTCGATGCGCCGGTCGTGGACGAGTTGCCCGAGCTCACGGGCGAGCGCGGAAGGCGGGTCCTGCATGGTTCCTCCCCGCCTCAAGCCGCTGGGGCGACGATGGTGACGGTGGGCTCGTCTCCGCCAGCGAGGTGCACGTCCACCGTGAGGTCCAGTGCGCGGGCCAGGCGCATGATGACCGCGATGGGCGGCAGCTCGGTGGCCGTCTCGATGCCTTCGATGTCATCGATGTCGACGTGCATGCGCTCGGCGAGATCGGCCTCGCTCAGACCCAGCTGCTTACGCCGGTCGTAGACGGCCTTGCCCAACGTCATGGCGAGGCCGGCCTCTTCGTAGACCCGGTCGTACTCGGGGTCAGCGTCCAGGTGTTCGCCCAGCAGCTGGCGGTGGCGACGGGTCCTCCATTCGCTGTGGTTCATCGGTTCTCCTTGAGGTTGCGGCTGTAGAGGTCGTGCTCGGCGGCGGCTTCATGCTCTGCCTCGCACAATCGCTGTGCGGCGTGGGCGCGGTCCACTTCGGCCTGCTCGCGCAGCTTGGTCTTGCGGAACACGGTGAGCAGCACGACACGTCGGCCGGGCGCCAGCCAGTAGGTGATGCGCTGATGGGCATCGCCCAGGCGGAAGCGCAGCTCGCGGAGCTTGCCGCCCAGGTGGCGGGAGTGCGGTTCGTCGAGCGTGGTGGGCTGCTCGGCGAGCAGGTCGGCGACGCGTTCGGCCTGCTTGTAGTGATGGGCGGGAATGTTCTCCAGCCACAGCCGCACCTCCGGCTCGATCTCGATCGAGTACCGCCCACTGTCCATAGCACCGATGATATATGGCACGGGGCGCGAGAGCGCGACTTCGTAGCTCAGGTCGTGTGCCGTCGCCGCGACCGCAGCCACTCCAGCGTCGCTCACCCAACACTCCCCCCTTCGCCGTGTACGTCGTCCGCTGCTCCGCGTCCGTGACCTTGTACGGCCGGTCGGCCTCGTCGTACCAGGTGTCCGTCTTGCCCACGTCCGGGTCGGTGGTGGAGGTCACCCGGCCCCGGGCGTCGTACTTGTACGTCCACTCGTTGCCGGCGGGATCGGTGACGCTGGTGCGCTGGCCGCGGGCGTCGTACCCGTAGGTGGTCGTGCGTCCGGCGGTCGTGCTGTCGTCCTTGTTGTGGACGATCGAGGTGACTCGGCCGAGCGCGTCCGTGAACGTCCGGGTCCGCGGCGAGGTCGAGCCGGCCGGGTCCACGTACGTGCTGGTGTCGCCGTACTCCGACTTGGTCGCGTGTACCAGTTTCTCGTCGTGGTACGTCGACTCGCTCACCGGACGTTCCAGGCCGTCGTACCGGAACTTCACCCGGCTCGGAACGAGCGACTTCGACTTGGGGGCGAAGAGTTCGGCGGCCGGATCGCCCTTCGCGAGATACGCGCTGGTCTGCTCGTCGGCCAGGCCGTGATCGTCGTAGGTGGTGTCCGTGATGACGCGACCGGGGCCGTGTGCCTCCGACTGGGTCTGGACCTGGCGCATCAAGCCGTCGTAGATCGTCACCTGACGGCTGTAAGAGCCGTCGTCCTTCAGCGACTTGGTCGTGACTGCTGCGGGACGGGACTCCTTCGAGGTGGCGACCGCCGGCTGGTACTCGATCTCGACGTTCGGTGACTTGCCACCCGAGGAGCGGGACGGTGACCAGCCCTTCACGAAGCGGCCGAGGGCGTCGTACTCGTTGCGGGTGGCCCGGCTGTTGGCGTCCGTGACCGTCAGCGCGAGGCTGCGGCCCGGGTCGAAGGTCGTGGTGACGGCGTGACCCTTGGCGTTGATCGCCTTCACGGAGGTGACCGGGCCACCCCCGTCTCCGGGGGTGTACTGCATCTCCGTCGTACCGGCCCCCGGCTTGGCGACGGTCCGGACCCGGCCCAGCGGGTCGTACGTCGTCCTCGTGACGACCGAGTACGAGGTCCCGGTGCCATCCACACCGGAGGCGGCCGTGACCAGCCCCTTCGTCGGGGCATCGCCGTACGACAGGTTGTCGTAGGTGCTGCGGGTCGCCTTGATCAGCTTCGTGGCCGGGTCGGCGACGTCGTGGGCCGCGCAGGTCGTGCCCGTGGTGCGCTGCTGCTTGGGCAGGCCGATGAGCCAGGCCGTGGTGTTGTGGACGTACGACGTCTTCGTACAGATCTGGTCGGAGAATGCCTCGCCGGAACCGTCCGGCTTGACCACCGCCGTCTCGACGGTCGGCCCCTCGGCGTATCGCCCGAGCCGCGCGAACGTCGTTCCCGCGGATGCTCGACGCGACGCTCTAATCTGACGACATGTCAGACAAAGGGTCACATGAGTCACACGAGTCGCCTGAGCCAGATGAGTCGTACGAACTGCTCGGCTTCGACAACGTCCTCCTCCCCGTCGGCGACCTCGGCGAGGCCGTCTCCTTCTACGAGCGGGCCGGCTTCGCCGTGGGCTTCCGGCTGGACGAGGCCGGGATCGCGGGGCTGAAGGTGGGCAAGGAGACGCCCGGGCTGCTGCTCCGCGTGGAGGACGAGTTGCGGCACCGGCCGCCCGTGTGGGGGTCGGCCCGGGTGTGGCTGGAGGTGCGGGACGCCCGGGGCGCCGCGCGGGCGCTCGCGGCAGCGGGGGTGCCGCCGCTCGACGCGCCGTTCTCGGTCGCCACGGGGTGGACGGTCGAGTTCGCGGATCCCTGGGGGAACGTCATCGGGTTCACGGACTACAGCAAGCGGCCGGAGCTGGCCCGCACCGGATGACCGTCTGCCGCCGGAGATGACTCCCGCTTGAACACGTTCAAAAACAGGGCTACAGTCTCACCAAGAACATTTTGAACGTGTTCAAGAAATCCCGGAAGGGGTGGGGGCATGGACCTCACTGTCGTCGCGTATGTCATTTATCTGCTGGTCAGCGTGGGGCTGACGGTGTGGGTGGCGCGGACTCTGAGCAGGAACGGGCGGATCTTTCTCTCGGATGTGCTGCGGGGGAACGAGAACCTCGCGGACGCGGTGAACCACCTGCTGGTGGTCGGGTTCTATCTCGTGAACCTGGGGTTCGTGGCGCTGTATCTGAACGCGGACAGCGCCATCACCAGCCCGCGTGAGGTGTTCGAGGCGGTGTCGGCGAAGCTCGGCGTGGTGCTGCTCGTGCTCGGGGCGCTGCACCTGGGGAACGTGTTCGTGCTGAACAAGTTCCGGCGGCGGGGGGTCATGGAGCGGGAGCTGGCACCGCCGGTCGCGCCGCAGGGCTGGGTCGCTCCGACGGGGCGGGCATGACCACCACGGCCGACGCGGCCACCGGGGACCGGGGCGCCGAGCGCGTCCCGGTTCGCGGGCTCACCGTGTTGTACGACGCCGGGTGCGGGCTGTGCGCCTTCCTGCGGGAGTGGCTGGGCAGACAGCGGCAGTTGGTGCCGCTGGGGTTCGTGGCGGCGGGGTCCGAGGAGGCTCGGCGGCTGTTTCCGTCGCTCGACCACGGGGCGACGCTGGAGGAGATCACGATCGTGGGGGACGGCGGGCAGGTGTACCGGGGGGCCTCCGCCTGGATCGTGTGTCTGTGGGCGCTGCGCCAGCACCGGCCGCTCGCGCACCGGCTGAGCACCCCGGCGGGGGCCCGGTTCGCGCGCACTGCCGTACTCGCCGCCGCGAAGTGGCGGGGCACCCACCGGCAGCCCGGCTCGGGCTGCGGGAGCGGCGGGGCCGAGCTGACGGGATGGGCGTACGACCGGCGGTACGGGTGGCTGTACCGCCCTCCCGGTGGCTGCGACACCGGTACCTGCGCGACTCGTTAGGCTCTGCCCGTGGCCGCACTGAACGACAACCCCAGCCCAGAGCCCGGCGCCGACAAGCCCGACGCGGGGGCCGGCGGCCCCAGGGACGGCACGGAGCAGCCCGGTCCCAAGGGCTCCGCCAAGTCCGAGCAGACCCGCGCGCTGATCCTGGAGACCGCGCTGCGGCTCTTCCAGGAGCGCGGGTACGACAAGACGACGATGCGGGCCATCGCGAAGGAGGCCGGGGTCTCCGTCGGTAACGCGTACTACTACTTCGCCGGCAAGGAACACCTGATCCAGGGGTTCTACGACCGGATCGGCACCGAGCACCTGGCGGCGGTGCGGCCCGTGCTGGAGCGGGAGAAGGATCTGGAGGCGCGGATCGCCGGGGTGCTGAAGGCGTGGCTGGACGTGGCGGAGCCGTACCACGAGTTCGCGGCGCAGTTCTTCAAGAACGCGGCCGATCCGGACAGCCCGCTCAGCCCCTTCTCCCCCGAGTCGGAGGGGCCGCGCGAGGAGTCCATCGCCATCCACCGCGAGGTGCTCGCCGGGTCCAAGGCCAAGGTCCCGGACGAACTCCGGGAAGTCCTCCCCGAGTTGATGTGGCTCTCCCTGATGGGGCTCGTCATGTACTGGGTCTTCGACCGGAGCGAGGGGCGCGCGCGCAGCTACCGGCTGGCCGAGCGTGGCGCCCGCCTGACGACTCGGGGCGTCTCACTCGCCCGCTTCCGGGCGCTGCGCCCGCTGGTCCGCGAAGTCCACGAGCTGTTCACGGACTTCCTGCCGGGGATGACGAAGGGGCTGCCGGAGCCGGGGGGCGAGGGGCGGGCGGCGGGGTGATCACTTGCGGGTGAACGGGTGCGAAGGGGACATCGGGCACCGGGCCTGCCTGCGAACAGTTGCTACGACCCGACGTGCTTCCGTCTGGTCATGGAGGTCACCTCCAGCAACTGGAAAACGGATCTGCGGGCCAAGGTCACCCACTACGCAAAGGCCCGCATCCCCGTCTACGTCATCGTCGACCGCGAGCACCAGCGCCTCCATGTGCTGACCGACCCATCGCGCGGCAGTTGCGTCACGCATGGAATCCACCTCCCCGGGGAGCTCGTCACGCTCCCCGAGTCCGTGGGCGGCAAGGTCGTGCTCGACGTCGAGCGCCTCCTCAAAGCCGGTCAGCCGAACGCTAGTTGACCGCGTCCACCTCCCCCTCAGTCACCCCCGCCAGCTCCACGTCGAACACCAGCGGCCCCTCCCCCACGGCCACCTGACGCGCGCGCGAGGCGGACGACGATGAAGTCGTCGCCAGCAGATACGGCCCCGGGCCCGGTACCGCGACGATGTACGAACCGTCCGCCAGTGAGGTCACCCGGTCCAGCTGACGGCCACCGCGCGACAGCAGGGTCACCTCGGCGCCCTCCACCGCCTCCCCGTCCGCCGTGCGGATGAAACCGTGGATCACGGAGGCGGGACCGGCACCCTCCACCACCGGCGGCCGGACCGCCTGCGCCTCCTCCTCCCTCGGCTCCACCGCCAGATGCGGCAACCGCTTCTCCAGCCCGGCCGGCAGCCACCAGTTCGCCTTCCCCAGCAGGTGCATGGCGGCCGGCACCAGGGCCGTACGGAGGATGAAGGCGTCCAGGGCGACTGCGGCGGCGAGGCCGATGCCGGCCATCGCGGCCTCCAGTTCGCCGCTCAGTACGAACGCGCTGAAGACGCACATCATGATCAGGGCCGCGCAGTTGATGACGCGGCTGGTCTCCGCGAGGCCGACGCGGACGGCGCGGGCGTTGTCCTTGGTGTGGACCCACTCCTCGTGCATCCGGCTGACCAGGAAGACCTGGTAGTCCATGGAGAGGCCGAAGAGGAGGGAGAGCATGATGACGGGGAGGAAGGCCGCGATCGGGCCCTCCCTGCCGACGCCGAGGAGTTCCGTTCCCCAGCCCCACTGGAAGATCGCCACCAGGACGCCGAAGGACGCGGCCGCGGCGACGAGGTTCATCAGCGCGGCCGTCAGCGGCACGACGAGGGAGCGGAAGGCGACCATCAGGAGCAGGAAGCCGAGCGCGATGATCGTCGCGATGAAGTAGGGCAGGCGGTCTCCCGTCACGGAGGCGAAGTCCTTCGACACCGCTGTGACGCCGCCGACGTGGGCCTCGGCCCCGGACGCCGGGATGACGTCCTCGCGCAGACGGTCGATGAGGCGGTCCGTCTCCTCGGCCTGGGGGGAGGTCGTCGGGACCACCTGGATCACCGTGACGCCGTTCGCGGGCGGTACGGCGGCCACCTGGGCCACGCCCTCCGTGGACTCGATGCGCGAGACCAGCCCCTCGGCCTCTGTTCCGTCCACGACCACCTGGAGGGGGCCGTTGAAGCCGGGGCCGAAGCCCTCGGCCAGAAGGTCGTAGGCCTGCCGGGTGGTCGTGGTGTCGCGGTGGTTGCCCTGGTCGGAGGTGCCGAGGCGGATCGACAGGACGGGGATCGCGAGGACCAGCATGACGACGAGGGCGAGGACGGCGGTCGAACGCGGGCGCCGCTCGACGTACGCCGACCAGCGGGCCGCGAGTCCGCTCGTCAGCTCCGGCTCCGGGCCGGCTGCCGCGAGGCGGCGGCGCTGGCGGCGGCTGAGGACGCGCGGGCCGAGCACCCCGAGGAGGGCGGGCAGCAGGGTGACCGCCGCGAGCACGCTCAGCACGACGGTCAGCGAGGTCGCGATGACGACGCCGTCCAGGAAGCGGAGGTTCATCACCAGCATCCCGGCCAGCGCGATGCAGACCGTGCCGCCCGCGAACAGCACCGCACGGCCGGAGGTGTTGAGGGCCGTGACGGCCGCCTCCTGCGGGTTCATGCCGCGCAGGATGCCGCGTCGGTGCCGGGTGACAATGAACAGGGCGTAGTCGAGGCCGACGCCGAGGCCGATCAGCGAGCCGAGGAGCGGGGCCACGTCCGGGATGTTCGTGGTGTGGCTGAGCAGGGCCGTGGCCATCATGCCGGTGCCGACACCGGCGATCGCCACGACGATCGGCAGCAGCATCGCGAAGAGCGAGCCGAACGCGAGGAAGAGGACGACCGCCGCCGCCAGAATGCCGACCGCCTCGGACGTGCCCTGGCTCGCCTCCTGCGCCCGTGCGACGGCCTGGCCGCCCAACTCGACCTGGAGACCGTCCCGTTCGGCACCCTGGGCCGTCTCGATCACGTCGTCGATCAGTTCCTTGGGCACGGAGTTCGCCTGCTCGGTGAAGGTCACCTGGGCGTAGGCGATCGCCCCGTCCCGGCTGACGCCCGCGCCGCCGCCACCGCCCCGGCCGCCGTCGTCGTACGGGCTGGTGACGTCCCCGACGCCGGGCATCCGGCCGATCTCCGCCAGCGCGGGCTCGATCCGGGACCGTACGGAGTCGTCGCTCACCGATCCCTCGTCCACCTTCCACACCACCGTGTCGGTGTCGCCCGCGCGCTCCGGGAAGGCCTTGTCCATCAGGTCGTACGCGCGCTTGGAGTCCGTGTCCGGGAGGGAGAAGACATTCGCGTAGTCCGTGCCCGCGCTCGTGCCGGCGAAGCCGACGCCGAACACGGTCCCCACCCACAGCAACAGGACCACCAGCCGGTGCCGATAGCACCACCGTGCCAAGGTCGCCACGATCAACTCTCCTTGTCCGACGGTCGATTGGTCGATTGGTCCCCCAGGTCCTGGCATCAGCCTCGACGGCGGGACGTCCGCGGCGACATGGCCCGTCCATGACTCTCAAGAAACTCCAAAGCGGGACCGGTCCCCCGCGGGAACTCCCGTGCGGATACTGAGGACATGACCGGAACCGAGGGCATGACCGGAACCGAGGGCACGACCACCGGGTGTACGGGAGCGACCGTGCTCGTCGTCGAGGACGAGCCGAGCATCGCGGACGTCCTCACCATCGCGCTGCGCTACCACCGCTTCGAGGTGATGACGGCCGGTACGGTCCGCGACGCGCTCACGCTCGCCGAGCGCACCCGGCCCGACGCGGCCCTGCTGGACGTGATGCTCCCGGATGGCGACGGTCGCGCCCTGGGCCGTGAACTGCGGTCCCGTCAATCGGAGTTGGCGCTGGTGTTTCTGACCGCGCGGGACGCGCCCGCCGAGATCGTGGGCGCCCTGGGCTTCGGCGACGACTACATCACCAAGCCGTTCAACATCGACGAGGTCGTCGCCCGCATCTCCGCCGTCCTGCGCCGCACCCGGCGCGCGGACGTCCTCCCCCAGCGTCCGCCGCTGCGCTACGGCGACCTGGAGCTGGACGAGACGACATACTCGGTGCACCGGGCCGGCCGCACGGTGGAGCTGACGCCCACCGAGTTCGCGCTGCTGCGCTTCCTGGTGCGCAACGGCGGGCGGATCGTGCCGAAGGAGCAACTCCTGCGCCACGTATGGCAGTACGAGCACACGCCGGCCGAGTCGACCGTCGTCGAGACGTACATCAGCTATCTGCGGCGCAAGCTGGACGCGCTCGGCCCACCGGTGATCACCACGCGGCGGGGCGTCGGATACGGGCTGGCATGACCCTGCCCCGTAGGTTCCCGAGGCGGTGCCGGCGACGCGGCCTCTACTCCCTGCGTGCCAAGCTCACGCTGGCGAACGTCGTGCTGCTCGCCGTGGGCGTGGTCGCGGCGACGACGTTCAGCGCGATGGGCATGCGGCTGTATCTGCTCGACAGCGTCGACCGGGAGCTGATGACGACCCGCGACTCGATCGGGGCCGCGCGGATCAGCATGGAACAGATCGACGCGCTGAGCGCGCTGGTGGCCGTCAGCAACCGGGCTTCCGGCGAGCAGGCCGCCGGGGACGCCGACTCCCTCGTCCAGGGCGCCGTCTTCACCGCGCTCGACGACGAGGGCGAGCCGCTCACCATCGCCGGCTTCCCGCCGACCGCCGGCCAGCGGGCGCTCGCCGCCGCGGTGGACGATCCGGCGGCCCTCGTCGCGGACGACGAACCGTACGACGTCGACGTGGCGGGCTCTCCCCACCGCGTCACGGCGGCCCGGATGGACGACGGCACGACCGTCCTCCTCGCCACCTCCACCGCGTCACTCCACCAGGTCATCGCCAAGGCGCTCAAGCTGGACTTCGCCGTCGGCGGCCTGCTCCTCGCGACGCTCGCCTGTCTGACCCTGTTCAGCGTGCGCCGCCGGATGCGGCCGCTGGAGGACATGGTCGAGACCTCGTCGGCGATCGCCGAGGGCGACCTCACCCGCCGCGTCCCCTCCAGCAGCGAGGCCACCCTGGAGGTCGAACAACTACGCCTCGCCCTCAACTCCATGCTCCAGCAGGTCGAGACGGCCTACCGCACCCGCGAACGCAGCGCCGCCCAGCTGCGCCGCTTCGTCGGCGACGCCTCCCACGAGCTGCGTACGCCCCTGTCCGCGATCCGCGGCTACCTCCAGCTCTACGACAAGGGCATGCTCACCGAACCCGACGAGCGCCGACGCGCCTGGGACCGCATGAACAACGAGGTCGACCGCATGGGCCACCTCGTCGACGAACTCCTCACCCTCGCCCGCCTCGACCAACGCCCCGAACTCCGCCTCAGGAACGTCGACCTCACCCGCCTGGTCCGCGACGCCGCCGCCGACCTCCGCGCCCAGCAACCCGACCGCCCGGTCACCGTCCGGGCGGAGGGCGCCCTTCTCGTCCGGGCCGACGAGTCGGGCCTGCGCCAGGTCCTGGGCAACCTGGTGAGCAACGTACGCACCCATACGCCGGCGGACGTGCCGGTGCGGCTGGGAGTGGAGCGCTCGGACGGTGTCGTACGCCTTTACGTGGCGGACGAAGGACCCGGACTGCCGGAGGAGGACGCGACCCGCATCTTCGACCGCTTCTTCAGGGCGGGGGGAGGCACGGGCAGCGGTTTGGGAATGGCGATCGTGCAAGGCGTGGTCGAGACCCACGGCGGCGAAGTCACGGTGACCACGGCCCCCGGCGATGGCCTGAAAGTGACGGTGACATTAGGGAACTCAGGGGCGCGGGGCAGCACTGAACACGCGGCTACCGTCGTGCGGGCGCGATCAACCACAGACCACCCACAGTCGCCCTCGCGCAAATAGCCCCTCCCTCTTGGGCGTCAAGGCACCCCCACCAGCGCCCACACCGTCTTCCCGTGCCGCCCCCGACTCCACACCCCCCAGGCCGCCGCGATGTGCTCCACGAGCCGCAGCCCCCGCCCTGTCTCCTCCCAATCCCCCACCTCCCTGAGCCGGGGCGCGGCCATCCCCTCGTCCGACACCTCGATGAAGCAGGCCCCGTCCGCCAGCGCGGTCACCGCGACCTCGAACTCCCGCTCCAGCAAAGGACCATGGCGTACGACGTTGGTCGCCAGCTCGGAGACGACGAGCACGACGTCCTCCAGGGCCGGGGAACCCTCCCCGTGGCCCCAGTCGACCAGATGTTCCCGTACGCGTCGCCGGGCGAGCCCCACGGACGCCGGATGGCGCGGCAGCCGGAAGGAGTTGCGTCTCAACACGTTCGCTCCTCACCCCGATCACACCCCCGACACATGAAGATGCGATGAGCGAGTACGTCGTGTCACTCCCGCGAACATCAGGCCCGCGAGTTCGCGTCAGCTGTCACGCGACGTCTGTCATATCCAGTCCAGCCGCCACAGCCGGAAGACCCCGGTTCCGTCGGACAGATACTGCGCCCCGCCGACCTCCCCACTGCTGAGGACGTACTCCTTGCGCTGCCACAGCGGGATCATCGGCACGTCCTGGGCCACGACCTCCTGCAGTTCCTTGAAGTCCGTCGCGGCCCGGCTGCGGTCCTCGTAGCGCTGGCTGTCCTTGATGAGCCGGTCGGCCTGCTCGCTGCTGTAGCCGTTGTTCAGGGAGCCGCCGGTGCCGACGAGGGGCCCGCTGAAGCTGTCGGGGTCGGGGTAGTCGGCCACCCAGCCCACCCCGTACGCGTCCAACTTGCCGTCGGCGTACCGCTGTTGGAAGGCAGTCCACTCGTACGCCTTGGTCGTCACATAGAACAGCCCGCTCGCCTCCAGCTGCTGCTTCAGCTCGGCGGCCTCCGCGGCGGCCGAGCCCCGGCCCTCGGCGTAGCCGTAGGTGAAGCGCACGGGCATGCCGACGCCGGCCTCGTCGAGGAGTTCACGGGCCCGCTGCGGGTCGGGCTTGGGGTTCGCGTCGAAGAACGAAGTCGTGTGGCCCGTGATGCCGGCCGGGATGACCGAGTAGAGCGGGTCGGTGGTGCCCTGGTAGACCTCGGCGACCAGCTTCTCGCGGTTGATCAGCGCGGCCAGCGCCTGCCGTACCCGGCGGTCCTGGAAGGGCGAGTTCGCCCGCACGTTGAGGACAAGGTTGCGGGTCTCGGTGCTGTCGGCCTCGGTGACCCGCTGGTCGGGATCGCTCGGCGACAGCTCGGCGAGCGTCGCGGGCGGCAGCGTGCGTGTGACGACGTCGACCTGCCGTGCCTTCCACGCCTTCTGCAGCGCCGCCGAGTCCTTGTAGTAGCGCATGAGGACGGGGCTGCCGATGTCCTGGGCGACGCCCTGGTAGTCGCCGTTCGGTGTGAGGTGGACCTGCTCGTCCGTGTACGAGGCCAGGGTGTAGGGCCCCGTGCCGTCGGCGCCGCCGTCCGTGCGCAGCCGGTTCGTCGGGTACTTCGTGCGGTCGACGATCGCCCCGGCGCCGGTGGCCATCTTGAACGGGAAGGTGGCGTCCGGCGAGGAGAGGCGGAAGCTGACCGTCAGTCCGCTCGCGCTGACCGACTGGAGGGTGTCGAGCAGCGCCGCCGGGCCGACGTTCGCGTTGATGCGCTTGACCCGGTCGAAGGAGTATTTGACGTCCTTGCCGGTGACCTCGCGTCCGCTGGGGAACTTCAGGCCCTGGCGCAGGGTGCAGCGGTAGACGGTGAGCGCGTTGCCGACGAACTCACAGCTCTGCGCAGCGTCCAACACGGGTGCGGCACCGCCCGGTTCGAAGGTCAGCAGTGACTGGAACACATTGCTGAACAGGGCCCAGGATCCGGCGTCGTAGGCCCCGGCCGGGTCGAGCGAGGTGACCGTGTCGGTCGTTCCGACGCCGATCGTCCTGTTCCCGTCCCGCTGGGCCGGCAGCAACTGCCAGCCGCCGATCGCCGCGATCGCCAGTACCAGCAGCGACGCGAGAATCCGCAAGCGAACCGACCGCATCGGCGCCCCTTCCAAGGACCGCACCCGGCCCACTACGCACAGTGGTTCCTCGGTGGCGCGGATCACCTAACCACAGTCGCCTGTGTTCACGGAAGACAGGTTTTGTTGAGTTGATAAAGAACTTGGCAAGGACGTCGCCCATATGTTTCCGAAAGGCTTCAGAACCGGATAGGGGAAGGCTCCTGACGTCCCGTCACGCCTGCTTCGAGGCCAGCTCGACCACCGTGATGTCCGACGGCGCCCCGACCCGCACCGGCGGCCCCCACGCGCCCGCGCCCCGGCTGACGTAGAGCTGGGTGTCGCCGTAGCGCTCCAGTCCCGCGAGGGTGGGGTTGGCGGCTTCGGCGACGTAGGTCATCGGCCACATCTGGCCACCGTGGGTGTGCCCGGAGAGCTGGAGGTCGACGCCGTGGTCGACGGCGTCGTGGATCTGGACGGGCTGGTGCGCCATGAGCACGACGGCCCGCGAGGTGTCCCGGTCGCCGAGCGCCTTGGCGAAGTCGGGGCCCTGCCCCTCGTCCTCACCCGCGATGTCGTTCACCCCGGCGAGATCGAGATACGGCAGCTCGCGGCGGGCGTTCTCCAGCGGGGTCAGACCCAGCCGCCGCACCTCCTCGACCCACTGCTCCGCGCCGGAGATGTACTCGTGGTTGCCGGTGACGAAGAAACTGCCGTGGCGCGCCTTCAGACCGGCGAGCGGCGCCGCCGCCGGGCCGAGGTCCGCCACGTCGCCGTCGACCAGGTCGCCTACGACCGCGATCAGGTCGGGCTGCGTCGAGTTGATCGTGTCGACGACCTTCTGCGCGAAGCCCCTGCCCAGCATCGGCGAGAGGTGGATGTCGCTGACCACCGCGATCCGGAAACCGTGGGCCGCGCGCGGGAGTTTCGCCAGCGGCACGGTGACCCGCTTGAGCTTGGGGCCGCGTACGACGCCGTAGGTGCCGTAGCCGACGGTGCCGACGGCCGCGGCGGCGACGGCCCCGCCGACGACGCGGGAGACGAAGAGGCGGCGGGAGGGGTCGGTCGAGGTCGCGGGGGTGCGCGAGGCCGGGGGTTCCGTCGCCGAGGGCGGGGTCGGCTGCCCGGGCTCGGCGGGAGCCGACTCGGTGGTCGTGGCCGTGGTGGCCGTGGCCGTGGTGGCCGTGGTGGTCGTGGCCGTGGTGGTCGCGGGCGGGGTGGCCGTGGCCTGCGCGGTCACGGGCTCGGCGGCCTCCGTGGGCTGCGCGCCCGCCGGAACCGGCTCCGGCTCGGGCTCGCGCACCACCGGCGCCGGCTCCGCTTCCGGCTGCCGCGCGGGTGCCGCGTAGCGCCGCGCCACCAGGCGGTGCACGAGGGGCCGTACGAGCTCGCCCGCCAGAAGGGCCAGCAGCAGGTACAGCGAGAGGGCGAGCCACATGAAGCCCGGCCAGGTCAGCGTCTGCTGCAGCCAGAAGGGGGCGCCGCCGCGCTCGGCCGCGAAACCGGCGAACATCAGTACCGGCCCGGCGATGAACACCGCCGTGCCCACACGTCTGGCGAGACCCGGCCCGCGTGTCGTGTCGCGCACCAGGCGGCGCCACGCGTACCGGTGCAGCGCACCGAAGGCGCCCAGCACCAGCAGGGCGACGAGAACAAAGACGATGATCATTAGGTCGTACTCCCGGTCACACGGTCCGGCGAAGGGCGCGCACTCCGCGCAACCCGATGACACCGATGGCCGTCCCAAGAGCAAAGGAGACGACGGCGAGCGTCAGATGCACCCAGAAGTACGCCGTCGGATCACCCGCGTCGTCGAACGCGAGCCCGCTGCCGTCCTTCCACAGATTTTTGATGAAAGTGACCCAGATGACCCAGCTCCACACCCCGAAGGCGAGCAGGAACCAGGAGAGGGGGCGGCTGAGCTTCATGCGTTCAGTATCGCCGTCGGCCGTACGGTCCTCGCGCCGGGGTGCGAACGAGGGCGTGGGCAGGAGCGAGGAAGCCACGGGACGCTCCGGTGGGATTTACCGGTCGGAGCCATGTACTTTCTCGATCGTGTCCGCCTCCAAGAAGACCGCCAGGCGCCCCCTGCTGGTCACCTCAGCCACCCTGCTGTCCCTCTCGCTGACATCGCTGTCGACGCTGACGGCCGCCCCGGCCTTCGCGGCGAAGCCGTCACCGAGTTCGAGCGCCTCCCCGTCCGCGAGTCCGAGCGCCTCGCCGTCCGCGACTCCCCCGGCGACGATGTCGACCGTCGGCGGCGAGCTGCTGGGCAAGCCGGGCAGCCAGGCCCTCCTCGGCAGCGACGCGCCCGTCCTGCCCAAGGACATCAGCGCCCGCTCCTGGGTCGTCGCGGACGCCGAGTCGGGCGAGGTACTGGCCGCGCACAACGCGCACTGGCGGCTGGCCCCGGCGAGCACGCTGAAGATGCTGTTCGCGGACACGCTGCTGCCGAAGTTCAACAAGGACGACCAGCACAAGGTCGTCCCCTCCGACCTCGCGGGGGTCGGCGCGGGCTCCAGCATGGTCGGCATAAAGGAGGACGAGACATACAGCGTCCACGACCTGTGGCTCGGTGTCTTCCTTCGCTCCGGCAACGACGCGGTGCACGTCCTGTCGGCCATGAACGGCGGCGTGAAGCGGACCGTCGCGGACATGAACGAGCACGCCGAGGAGCTCCAGGCCCTCGACACGCACGCGGTCAGCCCGGACGGCTACGACGCCAAGGGGCAGGTGTCGTCCGCGTACGACCTGACCCTGATCGCCAGGTCGGGGCTGCAGAAGAAGGACTTCCGGGAGTACTGCTCCACCGTGCGGGCGAAATTCCCGGGCGAGACCAAGAAGGGCAAGAACGGCAAGAAGAGCCGTTCGTCCTTCGAGATCCAGAACACCAACCGGCTGCTCACCGGGGCCAGCGGCATCGACTCCTACCAGGGCATCGCGGGTGTGAAGAACGGCAACACCACGAACGCGGGCGCGACGTTCACCGGGGTAGCCGAGCGGGACGGCCGGGTCCTTCTCGTCACCGTCATGCACCCGGAGAAGGACGAGCACAACCAGGTCTACAAGGAGACCGCGAGCCTCCTCGACTGGGGGTTCAAGGCGGCTGGCAAGGTGACGCCGGTGGGGGAGTTGGTGCCGCCCAAGAGCGCGGATACCTCCGGTGGGGATGCCGAGCCGAGTGCGCAGCCGGGGGCCACCGCGTCGGCATCCGCCTCCGGTGGGGCGGGGGGCAAGTCCGTGGCCGCGGGTGCCTCCGGCGGGGCCAGCGGGATCGGGGTCGCGGCGGGGATCACGGGTGGGGTGCTCTTGTTGCTGGCCGGTGGGGTGTTTCTGGTGAACCGGAAGTGGCCCCCGCGGCTTCGGAAGTAGGGCGGCGGGGAGCGTCTGCCCGGTTGTTGGCGATTGCGGACTGCGGGTTCGTCCTGGCTGATCGCGCAGTTCCCCGCGCCCCTCAAGGGGTGCTGTCCTCGGCCGGTGGGTCAAGACCCTCTGCATCCCCACTCTCCTTGCTGCCCTCTGCCGTCCAGGCGGCGCAGTACAGCAGGAGCTTGGTGGTGAAGTTGATCCAGAGGAGTAGGGCGATGGGGACGCCGAAGGCGCCGTACATGCTCTTGGAGGCGATGCCCTGGATGTAGCCGCTGAGGAGGAGCTTGAGGAGTTCGAAGCCCACGGCTCCTATGAGGGCGGCCACGACGAGGCGGCGGCGGGGCGGCTGGACGCCGGGGAGCAGGGTGAGGACGTAGAGGAGGAGCAGGAAGTCGGCCAGGACGGCGACGACGAACGCGGCTACGCGGAGGAGGATGCCGCCCCAGCCGTCGCGGTCGATGCCGAGTTGGTCGCCGATCCGACCGACGGCCGAGGAGGCGACGGTGGAGGCGGCCAGGGAGACGAGGACCGCGCCGCCGAGGCCACAGAGCACGCCCGTGTCCTTGGTCTTGGCGAGGACGAAGTTCTCGTCGGGGTCCGGCTTCTCCCAGACCGCGCGCAGACAGCCGCGCATCTCGCTCACCCAGCCGATGCCGGTGAAGAGCAGCAGCGCGCCGGCGATGATCCCGACCGTGCCGGCGTTGTCGACGAGGCCGGCGATGTCCAGCTGGTCGGAGATGCCGGGCACCTGCTCGGCGAGCCGGTCCTCCAGGTCCTGCTGCTTGTCCTTGCCGAGGGTCGCCGCGGCGATGGCGGCGGCCACGGTCAGCAGCGGGAACAGCGCCAGGAAGCTGATGAAGGTCATCGCCGCGGCCAGCCGGGTCCACTTCACCCGCTCCAGCCGTTCGTACGACCGCCACGCGTGCGTGGTCATCAGACGCTCGACCAGGGGACCGACCCCGGGGAGCTTTCTCAGCCAGTCCATGATCCGAACTCTGCCCCACTTGTCGTCGACCGATGCCGACCGCCCCCGGACCGGCTCCGGATCCACCCCTGGCAGTCACCGCCCCCGACGCCATGGACACCGCGTCACCGGTCCGCCACCGCCAGCCCGTACATCGTCAGCCACATCACCCCGATGAGGGTGAGGGCGTGGTCGTGCAGGACGACGTCCTCGGGGTCGCCCGCTGTGCCCCGGTCGACGAAGACGGCGTAGCGGAGGACGGCCAGGACGTGGGCCAAGAGGGCCACCGCCGCTGCCGCCGAACTCGGGTGCGAGCTATGGGGAAAGAGTGCCGTCCGGCCGTGCGGACGAGGGGTTCGACAGGCGCGGGGCGGGGCCGCCGTACGACTCTCTTGACGCCCATGCCGGCCAGGTGCGCCCCGGCGGTCAGCGCCGTGCCGCGCAGCCACACGCCGCGCCGCTCCCGGTCGACGGCTGCGCCCGCCAGCCCGGCCGCGAGCCACAGCAGGCCGTGCTCCCCCGCCCAGGACAGTCTCCGCGCGGCGACCGCGACGCGCGGGTCCGCGCTACGGGCGTGGAGCACGGAGAGCAACGGCCGGTCCAGACCGCGAACACCGTCGACGACGTCAACTTCATCCATGCGATGCCACTCTTTTAGGCGATCATTCAAGAATTACAGCAATCTTGAACGACATCCCATTAATCACCCATTTCGGTGAGGCGGCAGAGCGCCGAGCCGACGCGCCCGATTCCGTCGCATACACGGCGATACGGTCGCGAGCATGCCAGCCGACGCCGCCTCAGCCCCTCCGGCCCCCGCGCCCCCCGGCCCGGGCCGCACCGTCCCCTTCACCGGCTGGGGCCGCACCGCCCCGACCGCCGCCCGGCTGCTCCGCCCGCGTACGTACGACGAGGCCGTGGCCGCCGTACGGGCGTGCGGGGCGCGCGGCGGGATCGCCCGGGGGCTCGGGCGGGCGTACGGGGACGCGGCGCAGAACGCGGGCGGGGCCGTCCTCGACATGACCGGGCCTCGACCGTGTCCACGCCATCGACGCGGGCGGCGGCACCGTCCTCTGCGACGCGGGCGTCTCGCAGCACCGGCTGATGGAGGTGCTGCTCCCCCTGGGCTGGTCCGTGCCGGTGACTCCCGGAACCCGCCAGGTGACCGTCGGCGGCGCCATCGCGGCCGACATCCACGGCAAGAACCACCACGTCTCCGGGTCGTTCGCCCGCCACGTCCTGTCCCTCGAACTGCTGACCGCGGTCTACCTGGCGAAGGACGCCCGTCTGCGCCCCGAACTGCTGGCCGCGATGTACCCCCGACTGCCCGAGTTCCGCGCCCTGCGGAAGGAGTTGGACCCGGGCGGGGTCCTCGTGTCGGACCTGGCCCGCCGCCTGGGCCTGTAGAGACCCGCCAAGCCTGGAGAGGCCCGCGAAAGACCGGCAGAAGCCCCTCCAAACCCCCTGCCCCACACCCAGGAGCTGTCATGAAGGACGCCTTCGGCACCCCCCAGTCCCTGCTGATCCTCGGCGGAACGTCGGACATCGCGCTCGCCACGGCACGCCGTCTGATCGCCCGCCGCACCCGCACGGTGTGGCTGGCGGGACGCCCCTCGCAGGATCTGGAGAACGCGGCCGTCCACCTGCGCGGCCTCGGCGCCGAGACCCACACCGTCACCTTCGACGCGCTCGACTCCGAGTCCCACGAGGCGATCCTCGGCAAGGTCTTCGCCGAGGGCGACATCGACATGGTCCTGCTCGCCTTCGGCGTACTCGGCGATCAGGCGAACGACGAACGCGACCCGGTGGCCGCCGCGCGCGTCGCCCAGACCAACTACACGGGCGCCGTCTCGTCCGCCCTGGTCTGCGCGCGGGCCCTCCAGTCGCAGGGCCACGGCTCCCTCGTCGTCCTGTCCTCCGTCGCCGCCGAGCGCGCCCGCCGCTCCAACTTCATCTACGGCTCCAGCAAGGCCGGCCTCGACACCTTCACCCAGGGCCTCGGCGACGCCCTCCACGGCACCGGCGCCCACGTCATGCTCGTCCGCCCCGGCTTCGTCCGCACGAGCATGACTGCGGGCCGGCCGGAGTCCCCCCTCGCGACCACCCCGGAGGCGGTGGCGGCCGCCATCGAACTGGGGTTGCGACGACGCTCGGAGACGGTGTGGGTGCCGGGGTCGATGCGCCTGGTGATGGCGGCGCTGAGGCACGTACCGAGGGCGGTGTTCCGCCGCCTGCCGTTGTAGGAGGGGGCGCCCCTTCAGGGGCGGGGGAAACTGCGCGAGCCCCCGACACACACAAGTCCGCAGCCGCGCGAGGCGCCCGATCACCCCTCCCGGAGCGACACCACAACCGCCTTGCTCATCGGATTCCCACTCTGGTTGACCTGAACGTGCCCCACCCCGATCACCCGGTCCGTCCCCGGCAGCCGCGCCAGCTCATCCAGCCAGAGCGACTGCCGGGAGTCCTTCCGCACCCCACCCTCGTTCGGCAACCGGGACCGCGTGATCTTGACGCACGTGCCATCCGCACCGAGATACCAATTGCCGTCCAGGAACTGCCCCTTGGCCCCGTCCCCCAACACCGGCACCCGCTCGGCGCACTCCCCCGCGACCGCCGCCTGATCCACCCATCCCTTCCCGTCCCAGCGGATGCGCACCGCCTCGTCGTCCGGCTCGTCCTCGACCTCGCCGTGGTTGAAGGAGTGCGACCCGTAGGCGCGTACGTCGTCCTCCGCCAGCGCGACGACGAGGTCCAGCGACGCGCCGGGCTCGGGCGGCACCGGCTCCGGGAAGTGGTACTCGGGGGTCTCGGTGCGCTCCCACGCCCGCCCGTCCCAGTGCACCGCGGCAGGCTGTGTGAGCTCGGTCTCGCCGGCGCCGGCCCCCGCGTCGGTGTCCCGATACCCGACGGCCCACAGATCGTCCGTCGTGATGCCGTCGAGTGAGGCGACGCCCCCGACGGGCAGGGTCATGGTGGTCCACCGGGTGCCGTCCCAGTGCTGTGCCCGGTTTTCGCCGTCGAGGACCCAGACGTCGTCCGGCCCGAACGCCGCGAGGTCGACGAGCCGCCCCCTCGGTACCGACTCCAGCGCGGACCAGGACGTGCCGTCCCAGCGGGCGATCCGTGTCCCGCCCTGACCGCCGTACCCGGTGGCCGTGGAGAGCCAGACCTCCACGGATCCGACGGCCCCCGCCGCGACCGCGTCCAGCCGGACATCCATGACGTCCGTGCCGACAACGCCTTCGGGAAAGGGCTGTTCCCTCCACTCCGTGCCGTCGTAGCGCAGAAGGAACTGTTCCCGGGCCCCGCCCGCGCCGTCCCGGCTGCCGTACGCCCAGAGGTCGTCCTCGGCGACCACGGCCAGGTCCCCCAGGGTCGCGGAACCGTCGAGAATCCGATCGTACGACCAGGACATGCCGTTCTTCGTGGAACCACTGGACGATTCCCCGGCCGCCTCCCCGGAGGTGTTCCCAGACCCCTCCCCGGACGCACTCCCGGGCCCATCCCCATGCTCCTGCTCCGGCGAACCACCCTGCGCGCCGCACCCGGCCACGGCGAAGGTGAACACGGCGAGCAGCGCCACCACGGTCCTGCGCATGAGCACGCGCCTCCCTCGTACCCCACCCCACCCCGCCCCGCGGAGCGGTTCGCAGCGGTCCGCGTCAGTGCGCCGGAAGCGTCGTGTCCCCCGCCGGCGCCCCCGCCTGCGGCGGGACGACGGACCCGCCGAACGTGAACTCGCGCAGCTTGCGCCAGACCCCGTCGGCGCCCTGCTCGTAGAGCGCGAAGCCGGTGCAGGGCCACTGGGCCTCGTACGCGGCGAGCTCCTCGAACGCCCGGTCCATCGCCTCCTCGGCGATGCCGTGCGCCACGGTGACATGCGGGTGGTACGGGAAGTTCAGCTCGCGCGCCACCGGCCCCGAGGCGTCCCGGACCTGCTTCTGCAGCCAGGTGCAGGCCTCGGCCCCCTCGACGATCTGCACGAACACGACGGGCGACACCGGACGGAACGTTCCCGTGCCGGACAGCCGCATCGGGAAGGGCCGGCCGGCCGCCGCGACCTCGGTGAGGTGCGTCTCGATCGCCGGCAGCGCGGTGGCCTCGACCTCGGTCGGCGGCAGCAGCGTGACATGGGTGGGGATGCCGTGAGCCGCGGCGTCGCCGAAGCCCGCGCGCCGCTCCTGGAGCTGGCTGCCATGGGGCTCCGGGACCGCGATCGACACACCGATCGTTACGGCCCCCACGTCGTCTCCTGTCGTCGTGTCATGCGTGTTGTCGAATGTCCTTGTTGGTCGCAGTCCGTCGCACCGGCTATCGACTGTACGGCCACGGCGGTGTTCCGGGCAGGCGCAGCGGGAGTGATGTGCGGCGCTGTCGGTGGTGCGACCGGTGGTGCGATCGGCGCTCGGGGGCAGAGGTGGTGCGGCTCAGTGCTTGGCGGGCAGGAAGCCCACCTTGTCGTACGCCTGGGAGAGCGTCTCCGCGGCGACGGCGCGCGCCTTCTCGGCCCCCTTCGCCAGGATCGAGTCGAGCGTCTCCGGGTCGTCCAGATACTGCTGGGTGCGCTCCCGGAAAGGCGTCACGAACTCGACCATGACCTCGGCGAGATCCGTCTTGAGCGCACCGTAGCCCTTGCCGACGTACTTCTGCTCCAGTTCCGCGATACCCGCCCCCGTCAGCGTCGAGTAGATGCTGAGCAGGTTGCTGACGCCCGGCTTCTCCGCGGTGTCGAAGCGGATCACCGTGTCGGTGTCGGTGACCGCGCTCTTGACCTTCTTGGCGGTGACCTTCGGGTCGTCGAGCAGGTTGATCAACCCCTTCGGGGTCGACGCCGACTTGCTCATCTTGCTCGCGGGGTCCTGAAGGTCGTAGATCTTCGCCGTCTCCTTCAGGATGTACGGCTTCGGGATCGTGAAGGTCTGGCCGAAGCGGCCGTTGAAGCGCTCGGCGAGGTCACGGGTGAGCTCGATGTGCTGGCGCTGGTCCTCGCCGACCGGCACCTCGTCCGCCTGGTACAGCAGGATGTCGGCGACCTGGAGGATCGGGTACGTGAAGAGGCCGACGCTCGCGCGGTCGGCGCCCTGCTTGGCGGACTTGTCCTTGAACTGGGTCATGCGGGAGGCCTCGCCGAAGCCGGTGAGGCAGTTCATGACCCAGCCGAGCTGCGCGTGCTCGGGGACGTGGCTCTGGACGAAGAGCGTGCACCGCTCCGGGTCGAGACCGACGGCGAGCAGCTGCGCGGCGGCGAGCCGGGTGTTGGCGCGCAGGTCCGCGGGGTCCTGCGCCACGGTGATCGCATGCAGGTCGACGACCATGTAGAACGCGTCGTGGGACTCCTGCAGAGCCACCCACTGGCGGACGGCGCCGAGGTAGTTGCCGAGGTGGAACGAGCCGGCGGTGGGCTGGATGCCGGAGAGCACGCGGGGTCGATCAGAGGCCATGCTCACCATTCTCTCAGGTATCCGGGCCCGTTCCGGAACCGACCGGAAACAGATGTGACACGGGTGGGAACCGATCCGGCTCGGACGGTGTACCCATTTTGTGAGAACGCGGGAGGGGGGCCGCATCGTCGATGAGGCCGCGGTGATCGCTCGTGTACGCGCCGGTGAGCCGGAGGCGTATGCGGAGCTGGTGCGCGCCCACACGGGCATCGCGCTGCGGGCGGCCCGGGCGCTCGGCGCCGGTGCGGACGCGGAGGATGTGGTGCAGCAGGCCTTCTTCAAGGCGTACTGCTCACTGGGCCGCTTCCGGGACGGCGCCGCGTTCCGGCCGTGGTTGCTGTCGATCGTGGCCAATGAGACGAGGAACACAGTGCGGACAGCCGGGCGCCAGCGGTCCCTGGCCGACCGTGAGGCGGCCTTCGTCGAGGCCGAGCCCTTGATACCGCCCTCGGCCGACCCGGCGGTCGCCGCGCTGGAGATAGAGCGCCGCGTCGCGCTCCTGCGCGCCTTGGAGAAGCTGAGCGAGGAGCACCGGCTGGTCGTCACCTACCGCTATCTGCTGGAGATGGACGAGCCGGAGACAGCGGCCGCCCTGGGCTGGCCCCGGGGCACGGTGAAGTCCCGCCTGAGCCGAGCGCTGCGCAAGCTGGGCCGACTGCTGCCGCAGTTCGAGCCGGAGGAAGCCCTGGGCAAGGGGGGAGGAGGTGACGGGGGTGAGTGAGCCGGACGAGAGAGAGGACCGGGTACAGGATCAGAACGGCGGGATCACGGAGGGTGATGCCCGGGATGTCCGGTTGCCCGAGGAGTTGCGGGCGCTCGGGCGGGCTCTGGACCGGCCGGGGACCGACGAGGACGAGACCATGGTCGAGCGGGTCCTGCAGCAGATACTCGCCGATCGGGTGCCGACCCCGGTGGCCGAGCCGCCGGGGCCCGGCGAGCGGCTGCGGGCGGTGCGCCGGTGGGCCCGGCTCCGCTGGCGCGCGCTGACCGCCGCGCTGTGCGGGCTGCTCACAGCCCTCGTCCTCAGCCCTCCGGTGCGGGCGGCGGTGGCCGACTGGTTCCACTTCGGCGGGGTCGAGGTGCGGTACGACCCGTCGGCGGCGCCTTCGCCCGGGGCGAGTGTGCCGGGCTGCCCGGACCCGGTCCCGCTCGCCGAGGCCGAGCGGCGGGCGGGGTTCGCTCCGCTCGTGCCGGGCGCGCTGGGCAACCCGGACGCGGTGTCCGTGTCGCGTGCGCCGAAGGACCGCTTCGTGATCACCCTGTGCTGGGACGAGCGGGGACACACCGTCCGGCTCGACGAGTACGCGGCCCGGCTGGCTCCCGGGTACGACAAGGCCGTGGCAGGTGAGCAGGCCGTCGAGTGGGTCGAGCTGAGCGCGAGCATGCACGCCGGTTTGTGGTTTCCCGAGCCGCACCTCCTGCGCTTCTGGATGACCTCCGAGGACGGCTCCCGCTTCACCCGCTCCGAGCGCACGGCGGGGCCCACCCTGCTGTGGGTCCACGACGAGGAGTTCACGCTGCGGCTGGAGGGCGTGGCGTCGAAGGCGCGGGCGCGGGAGATCGCGGAGTCGTTGGAGTAGAGGGTTCTTGCCTCGGACGATGCGTGCTTCCACCAGGCCCCGAAATCGGTCCCTCCCGGGTGGGAACCCCGGCGGTTCGAGCGGTGTACCAGGAATGACACCGCGAGTGCGGACGGGCCGCACCGGGATCGATCGGGGGTGTCGGATGCGTGGAGTACGACAACTGACGGCGATGGTGGGCGCGTTGATGACGGCTTTAGCCCTGCTCCTGCTGGGGGCTCCGCCCTCGGCGGCGGGCGGGCCGACCAGCGTGCTGCTGGTCTCACCGACCGGCCATCGAACGGGGTCGCTGTACGGCACAGAGGAGGCGTACGACCTTCTGCAGAGGCTCCTCGCCCCTGCGGGCTCCGAGCTCGACGGGAGCCGGGAGGAGGCTCCGGAGTGGGGAAGGGAGGGCATATGGGGAGAGCAGGTCAGCGACATGGTCACCGTGACGTGGATGGCCCATGACGTGACGCCCTGGCGGGTGGACCAGGTGCATACGGCCGCGACCGACGCAAAGAACGTCTGGATCCACACGAGGCTGGACATCGCGGAGAACACCGTCGCTCCGGGCGACGTCGTCTGGCACAGGGCGAAGCATCCGGAGCAGCTGCGCGACCTGCTCACCGGGCTCGGAGTCCTGGGGAAGGCCTCCGGCGGCCCGGCGCAGGGCGAGCTGCCGTCGACGGATGCACTGGCCGACACCGGGACGACGACCACCGACGCCCCGGCCACGACAAGCACACCCGGCCTGAACGACCGGGCCCGCTGGGCGATACCCGCCCTGGCCGTGGGCCTGCTCCTCGGCTCCGGAGGCGCCACGCTCCTCCTGCGCCGCGCGGCGGCCCGGCACGAGCCCGAGCCGCCGCGGGAGCCCCGTCAGGAGCTGCTGGACGCCTGACCGACGGCGGTGAGGGGGTCAGCCGAGGTCGATCTCCGGGTACAGCGGGAAGCCGGCGACGAGGTCGGTGGCGCGGCGGGAGATCTCGTCGGCGACCTTCGCGTCGAGGATGTGCTGGGCCTTGGAGGGGGCGCCCGACTTGGTGGTGCCGGCCTCGGTGGTGGTGAGGACCCGGTCGATGAGACCGGCGACCTCGTCCATCTCGGCGGTGCCCAGACCACGCGTGGTCAGCGCGGGCGTACCGATGCGGATGCCGGAGGTGTACCAGGCGCCGTTCGGGTCGGCCGGGATCGCGTTGCGGTTGGTGACGATGCCGGAGTCGAGCAGCGCGGCCTCGGCCTGGCGGCCGGTGAGACCGTAGGAGGTGGCGACGTCGATCAGGTTGAGGTGGTTGTCGGTGCCGCCGGTGACGAGGGTGGCACCACGGCGCATCAGGCCCTCGGCGAGGGCGCGGGAGTTGTCGACGATGCGCTGGGCATAGCCCTGGAAGGCGGGCTGCCGGGCCTCGGCGAGGGCGACGGCCTTGGCGGCCATGACGTGCGGGAGGGGGCCGCCGAGGACCATCGGGCAGCCGCGGTCGACCTGGTCCTTGAGGGAGTCGTCGCACAGGACCATGCCGCCGCGCGGGCCGCGCAGCGACTTGTGGGTGGTCGTGGTGACGATCTGGGCGTGCGGCACCGGGTCGAAGTCGCCGGTGAGGACCTTGCCGGCGACGAGGCCCGCGAAGTGCGCCATGTCCACCATGAGCGTGGCGCCGACCTCGTCGGCGATCTCGCGCATGATCCGGAAGTTCACGAGACGGGGGTAGGCGGAGTAGCCGGCGACGATGATCAGCGGCTTGAAGTCACGGGCGGAGGTGCGCAGGGCCTCGTAGTCGATGAGGCCGCTCGCGGGGTCGGTGCCGTAGGAGCGCTGATCGAACATCTTGCCGGAGATGTTCGGGCGGAAGCCGTGGGTGAGGTGGCCGCCGGCGTCCAGGGACATGCCGAGCATGCGCTGGTTGCCGAAGGCCTGGCGGAGCTCGGCCCAGTCGGCCTCGGAGAGATCGTTGACCTGGCGGACGCCGGCCTTCTCCAGGAAAGGGACTTCGACGCGGTCGGCGAGGACGGACCAGAAGGCCACGAGGTTGGCGTCGATGCCGGAGTGCGGCTGGACGTAGGCGTGGCGGGCGCCGAAGAGTTCCTTGGCGTGCTCGGCGGCGAGGGACTCGACGGTGTCGACGTTGCGGCAGCCGGCGTAGAAGCGGCGGCCGATGGTGCCCTCGGCGTACTTGTCGCTGAACCAGTTGCCCATGGCCAGGAGGGTGGCCGGGGAGGCGTAGTTCTCGGAGGCGATCAGCTTGAGCATCTCGCGCTGGTCGGTGACCTCCTGGCCGATGGCGTCGGCCACGCGCGGCTCGACGGCGCGGATCACATCGAGGGCGGCACGGAAGGCGGTGGACTCGTGGGAGAGGGGCTCGGCTGACATGGGGACCTCCGGACGTTGCGTTCAGCGTTCACGGTACGGCCCAGGCGCACGGCACTCATCTTTCCCGGGCCGCTCCCCGATGGTCCGTCCCATCCCAGCGCGCCAGTCACGGCCCACCGGTCACCCTATCGGGCGCCGTGGACGCCCGGGCCCGGGCGTCCACCATACGAACGACGAGAGGAGGCGGAGGGGGTTGTGGGCGTCAGAGGATCACGTGCGGGAGGAAGCGGGCGTACTCGTCCGTGACCAGGCCCGACGACTCGCGGATGCCGAGGCCGGCCGACTCGTTCTCGACGACCCAGGCGCCGAGGACGACGTGGTTGTCGTCGAAGGCCGGGAGGGGGGCCAACTCCTGGTAGCAGCAGGGCTCTTCGCGGGGGACGGGGTCGGAGCCCGGTTCGTGGAGGGTGACACCGGCGCCCTCGCGGCCGAGGAGGGGCTTGGCGACGTAGCCGGCGGTGGTGGCCAGTTCGCGGGGGCCGTCGAGATAGGCGGCGAGGAGATTGGGGTGACCGGGGTACAGCTCCCAGAGGACGGCGAGGAGTGCCTTGTTGCTCAGGAGCATCTTCCAGATGGGCTCGATCCACATCGTGGTCCCGGTGCCGCCGCCGTTGTCGAGGGTGGCGAGGACATGGGGGGCGAAGCGCTCGGTGGTGAGCCACTCCCAGGGATAGAGCTTGAAGATGCTGCGGATGAAGCGGAGCTTCTTGTCGACGAAGCGGTCGGAGAGGCGGTCCCAGCCGATGTCCTCCATGGAGATCCAGTCGGTGTCGAGTCCGGCCTGTTCGGCGGTCTCCTTCAGATAGGCGACCGTCATCAGGTCCTCGCCGAGCTCGTCTCCGGCGGAGTGCGCGAAGTAGAGGGGGCTGCCCGGCGGGAGGAGGGGGGACTGCTTCTTCCAGGCGTCGACGAGACGTTCGTGGAGGGAGTTCCACTGGTCGGCTCCCGGAAAGCGTTCCTCCATCCAGAACCATTGGGGGCTGGCCGCCTCGACGAGCGAGGTCGGGGTGTCGGCGTTGTACTCCAGCAGCTTGGCGGGGCCGGTCCCGTCGTAGCGGAGGTCGAAGCGGCCGTAGACGGACGGCAGTTCGGCCCGCCGGCGCCACGCCTCGGCGACGAGGCCGACGAGGTGCGGGTCGGTGATGCCGAGGTCGGCGAAGCGGCCCTCGGCCACGATGTGCTCGGCTGCGGCCAGGCACATGCCGTGCAGTTCCTCGACGACCTCCTCCAGTGCCTCGACCTCGGGGAGCGAGAAGACGTAGTACGCGCTCTCGTCCCAGTACGGGCGCAGGGAGCCGTCCGGGTGGCGGGTCAGCGGGTAGATGAGCCCCTGTTCCTCGACGGTCTCCTGCCATCCCGGCCGGGGTTCGATCGTGCGGCGTTCCATGGTTCTGCCTCTTCCGCCGGGTCAGCCGCCGCCGGAGCCGGAGCCCGAGCAGCCGAAGCCGTCCCGGTCGACCGCCTCGCTGCGGCTGAACGTGCCGTAGTCGGCCCAGCCGCCGCTGGCGTCCGCGTCGTAGTACCAGGCGGCGTCGACCGAGCCTGTCTGGCTCCGGTTGCCACTGCTGTTGCTCTTGCGGTTCTTGCCGTACGACGACGAGGAGGAGCTCGAGTTGCAGTTCTTGTCGGCGATGATCTTGTAGCCGTTGGCGTAGTCGTAGCTGTCGCGGTCCACGCAGCGGCGGTCCGGATCGGAACCGCAGGAGGTCAGGGCCGCCGCGACGACACCCATCCCACCGAGTACGACCGTGCTGGACCGCAGCCGCCTGCGCTGTTCTCCCATGTGTGCTCCCCCGTCGGGCTCATAGGCCCTGCTGTACCGGGGCCGGTTCGCGATGCGCCGCACGATGACCGGCCGCCGACTTATGTGTGCTTTATCGGCGCTCAGACTAATGATCGAGTCCTGCGAGGGGCCAACCGGGTGCGGAGGGCTGACCGTGAACGGCGGATCACCTTCAGCGACCGGATCGCCTGGGCCCGTAGAGCGTCGGTGCGTTCGGGCGGGACTGGGGTGTCGAGAGTGGAATGGTCAGGGCAGGGCCGCGCACAGGGCGTCGAGGTCGCCTGTCCAGGCGTGGTCCGGTGGGGTTGTTAGCTGCTCACCAAGGAGTGCGTACGAGGTCGAATTAGCTCGATCGTGTGATCGTCCGCTTGCTGGCTTGCGTTGTCCTGGGCTGTTTGGGTTGGCGTGATCGTGCGATCTGCGATCTGGGACGCGGGGTACGGCGTCAGCGTGCGGGGCCCCTGCTTCACCGGTGTGATGGTTCAGGGCCTCTCCGTCGCCTCTGGCTGTACCGATTCGGCCGGGTCGTGCAGGGCCCGTGTCCATCAGCGGCCTCCGGCCGCGGGGGCTCCCGGGCCCGGACCACGCACAGGATGCGTGTCGCCGCCCCGGGGACGAGTACGCCGGGGACCAGCTCGCCCAGGACGGTTCGGGGCAACGGTTCCGTAGCCGACGACCAGGGCGTCGGTCCGTTCGGTGAGCTAGTCGGGGTGGCGGTTGGTCGTCAGGCCGTGGACGGCCAGGCCTCGCCGGACGGCCGCGCGGACGACCGAGCCCCCGGTGCCGGGCGGGAGTGGGAGGACGGCGTGAGGCCGGCCGCGATGCCGGTGGCGTGGACGGAGGGGGCGCGGGCGGCCAGGGCCTCGATCAGGGCGTCACGGCGGCGCCGGTAGCGGAGTCGGGAGGCGCGGATGTGACGGTCTAGGCGCCGGAGGTGATGAACTCCGCCAGGGGCAGCTGGTCCGGGCCCCGGGGGACCAGTCGGTACCGCCCTTCGCCGCGACGACCTCCGCGACGAGCGACGGCGGCAGCACCAGCCACCCGAGCCGCAGCCCCGGCGCGAGCGATTTACCGGCCGTGCCGACATGCACCACGTGGTCGGGGCCGAGCCCCTGCGACGCTCCGACCGGCTGGCGGTCGTACCGGAACTCGTCGTCGTGGTCGTCCTCCAGAGGCGCCCGCCGGTCCTGCGCGCCCAGTCACACGGCCCGCGTGGACAGATCACCCCGAGTCGGTCCGGCTCATCCGTCCGCGTACCCGATCCGTCGAACGGCAAGGAGGCCCCGCGGGTTCCTCGCAAGAATCCGCTGAACCATCGCCCCGTTCGCTGCGAGAGCCCATCGACATCCCGCATTCCCTTGACTAAGGTCAAAGAAATATGGAGGCCAAGCAGCAGTCCGAGCCGGTGGCCGTGCGGGATGTGCGGAGCCTGCGGCGGTTCAATCGGTACTTCACTCGTCGTATCGGCGCGTTGGACGATCACTACCTCGGACAGGACCGGCCGCTCGGGGAGGCGCGGCTGCTCTTCGAGATCGGGGAGGTCGGCGAAGGCGGGGAGGGGGCTTCGCTTCGCGAGCTGCGGGCCCGGCTCGGGCTGGACGCCGGGTATCTGAGCCGGATGGTCAGGGCGCTGGAGGGGCAGGGGCTGGTCCGGGTCGGGGTGCATGGCCAAGACAGTCGGGTGCGGGTCGCCGCGTTGACGTCGGCGGGGCGTTCCGAGGTCGCGGAGCAGAACCGGCGGGCCGACGCGCTGGCCGAGGGGCTGCTGCGCGGGCTGAGTCCGGCGCAGCGGGACGAGTTGACCGATGCACTGGGAGCCGCGCGGAGGCTGCTGCGGCTCGCCGCGATCCGCGTCGAGGTCGTGGACGGCGGGTCGGACGACGCCCGGACCTGCCTCGACGCCTACGCCGCCGACATCGACCAGCGGTTTCCCGAGGGATACGACCCGGCCACCCTCGTGCCGCCCCATGAGGTCTCGGGGGACGCCGGGGCCTTCCTCATCGCCTACGAGGAGGAGCGGGCCGTGGGGTGCGGGGCGCTGCGGACGCTCGATCCCGGGGCCCGGGTCGGGGAGATCAAGCACGTGTGGGTGCGTCCCGGGGCCCGACGGCTCGGGCTCGCCCGGCGGCTGCTCGGCGAGCTGGAGCGGGAGGCCGCCGAGCGCGGTTTCGGCGTCGTACGGCTCGATACGCATGCCTCGTTGACGGAGGCGCAGGCGATGTACCGGGCGTGCGGGTACACGGAGATTCCGCGGTACAACGACGACGTGTACGGGGCCCACTTCTTCGAGAAGAGGCTCGCGACGCCACGGCGACGGTGACGCGGCCCGCGCCCGTCCCTGTCCCCGGCCCCGCCCCTGCCCCTGCCCCGCCCCAGCCCCGGTTCCGGTTCCGGTTCCGGTTCCGGTCGAGCCGCAGCACGCGCCCGTCCTCGTACGCCGCCCCGCGCTCAACCCCGTACGCAGGTCACCCCCGTCGGGCACAGGGACGTGACCACCATCGTGACCGGCTCGCGCAGTTCGTCGAGTGGGGTCGACTCGGGGGCGCTGAGGCGGACTCCGTAGATGGTGTCGTCGGCTGTGCGGAAGCGGTGGTCGATGACCTGGCGGGGGCCCGGCTCGCCTTCGCCGTCGAAGCGGTAGACGACCTCGGAGTAGCTCTCGTCGTCGGGGGCGGAACGGTCGAGGACGCGATAGCCGGGGAGGCGGGCGAAGCCGTAGCTCTCGTTCTCGGCCAGGTCCATGGACTCGGCGGGGGTGCCCTCGCTGACCAAAAAGAGCTGGAGGGTCCGGCTGCCGTCCGGGGACTCGTAGGTCACGACCGTCGGCTTGTCCGTCGGCGTCTTCGCGGTGCGGTTCCAGCCGGAGGGGACATCGACGGTGAAGCCGGCCGGGTCGTCGGAGCGTACGTAACCGGGGGCACCGCCCGGGTCCGAGTCGGCGTCCGAGCCCGCATCCCCGCCCGAGCCGCCGTCCGCGTCCGCGCCCGACTGCTTCGGCGTGGCCGGGGCGGTGTTCCCGTCGTCCTCCGGGCCCGCCGAAGAGACGGAGGGCGAGGGTGTCGGCGGGGAGCTGTTCGTGGAGGTCGTACGGGTCGTGCCGTCGTCCCGGGACAGGGCCCACACGCCGAAACCGGCGCCGCCGCCGAGCAATGCCGCGAGGACGATGACGGCGGTCGTGCGCGACCAGGGGCTGCCGCGTCCGGGAGGGTCGTCCACCCAGCGTCCTTGGTGCGGGTCCCAGCGCGTCATCATGTCCCCCTTGCCGCCGTCGGCGTTCTCACGACGTGCGTCAACCGACGATAGCGGCGTACACGCCGAACAGGCCCCGTCCTGGTCGAAACCGGGACAGAGCCTGTGCGAGCAAGCTATAGGACGTCGGCTACGGGATTTCTCAGATGAGGCCGAGCGCGCGGACCGCGTCGCGCTCCTCCGCCAGCTCCTGGACCGAGGCGTCGATACGGGCGCGGGAGAACTCGTTGATCTCCAGGCCCTGGACGATCTCGTACTTGCCGTCCTTGACGGTGACGGGGAAGGAGGAGATGAGCCCCTCGGCCACACCGTACGAACCGTCGGACGGGATGCCCATGGAGGCCCAGTCGCCCTCGGCGGTGCCGTTGACCCAGGTGTAGACGTGGTCGATGGCGGCGTTGGCGGCGGACGCGGCCGACGAGGCGCCACGGGCCTCGATGATGGCGGCGCCGCGCTTGGCGACGGTCGGGATGAAGTCCTCGGCGAGCCACTTCTCGTCGTTGACGACCTCGGCGGCGTTCTTGCCGGCGACCGTGGCGTGGAAGATGTCCGGGTACTGGGTCGCGGAGTGGTTGCCCCAGATCGTGAGCTTCTGGATCTCGGAGACCGGGACGCCCGTCTTCTTCGACAGCTGGGTCAGCGCGCGGTTGTGGTCCAGGCGGGTCATCGCGGTGAAGCGCTCGGCCGGGACGTCCGGCGCGGCGGCCTGGGCGATGAGGGCGTTGGTGTTGGCCGGGTTGCCGACGACGAGGACCTTGATGTCGTCCGCGGCGTTGTCGTTGATGGCCTTGCCCTGCGGCTTGAAGATGCCGCCGTTGGCCTCGAGGAGGTCGCCGCGCTCCATGCCCTTGGTACGGGGGCGGGCGCCGACAAGCAGGCCTACGTTGGCGCCGTCGAAGGCCACGTTCGGGTCGTCCGTGATGTCGATGCCCTGAAGGAGCGGGAAGGCGCAGTCGTCGAGCTCCATGGCGGTGCCCTCGGCGGCCTTCAGCGCCGGCGTGATCTCCAGCAGGCGCAACTTGACCGGCACGTCCGCGCCGAGCAGCTGGCCGGAGGCAATGCGGAAGAGCAGGGCGTAACCGATCTGGCCGGCCGCGCCGGTGACGGTGACGTTCACGGGAGTGCGGGTCATGGCGTTCTCCGTATGACAGCTGGCGGTGGGGCGTCCCCGCCCCGTGGGACGTACAAATGATCGATCTCTTGGCATCAAGAGAGATCGGTGGTCAGGCTATCGCGCATCCGGGATCCCGGACGGCCGGGGTTCGTGTGGCCCACCCCACAAGTCCGTTCGCGCCGCCCTCCGCAGGAGGGCGGCACGAAGAGGCGGCCGCCGGTCCGGGAGAGAGGGACCAAGGCGGCCGCCTTGTGGGGGTGCCGGGCCGGGAGGGGGTGTCGATCTCCCGGGTGGGCCGGACTCCCGTGGGGGTACTGTCCGCATGCCCCGGAGTTCGGCGGGCATTCCACTTACGTCGTGATTACTTTTTCGGGCGGGGTGATTACGGTGGGTCATGGCGACTGCCGGCCCGGTGAGGGCCGGTCGCGTCCCGCGGCGGAGCCGCACATGTCACAGCCCCGCGCCCCATGGGGGAGGGGGCGCGCCCCCTCCCCCATCCAACCCGCTACCCCGTGCACCCCTTCTGCCCCGAAGCCAGCGTCGCGCAGGCCGTGGCCTCGCCCGCGTCCTTCACGGCGACCATCTGGGTGTAGGCGATGTTGTCGCCGGCCGCTTCGATGGCGGCGGTCTGCTTGGTCCCGCCGGCCGCGACCTGGACCTCGTCGCCCTGGGCGGCGCCGGTGATGCGGGCCCAGGCCGCCTGGCAGGTCTTGCTGTAGCGGACCTCGACCCTCGTGGTGCCCACCGTGGCCTCGTCGGTGGTCCGCACGAGGTTGCCGATGCACCCCATGGTCTCGGGGTCCTTGCCGTCGCAGTCCTTGCCGCTGCACTTCACGCCGGCCGGGAGGTCGGGGTTCGTGCCGATCGAGGTCGACGGGGAGGTGGACGGCTTGTCCCCCGCCTGGTTCTTCCCGTCACCGTTGGTGATGAAGAAGGCCGCCGCGATCACGACGAGCGCGCCGACCACTCCCGCGAGGAACATCGTCACCCGCCGCTTCGGCTGGGAGTCACCGTCGTCGGATCGGCCGCCGCCACCCGGCGGCGGGCCGAAGACACCGGACGGAACCGAGGCGCCACCGGAAACCTGGGCCCCACCGGAAACTGACGCGCCGGCCGGGACACGGGCCGAGGACGCCGACGCAGCCGAGCCCGAGCCCGAGCCCGAAGAAACCGGCGAGGGCGGCCCCCCGGCCAGACCCGACGGCGACGAAGCCGATGGCGATGACGTCGATGGCGATGACGTCGACGAGGACGACGACGGCGACGTTCCCCAGCTGATGCGCGACGCGCCCCCGGCGACCGCCCCTCCGCCCCCGCCGTACGGCGGGGCGGAGGAGGACGAGGAGGACGAGGACGAAGAGGACGGTGACGAGGTGGACGGCGTGGCCGAACCCCCGTACGGCGGGCGCGAGGTGCGCCCCTCGCCCGAGGAGCGCGGCTGTGGCGGGACCGTCGGTGAGACGCCCGCCGGGCCCGCCACGCCCGGTGTCGCGGTCGCGCTCCGGCTCCCCCTGCCGTTCCTGCCGCCCTTGACGGTGGACTGGCCGCCCGTCTCGCCCAGGGCGGCACGCGCCTGGGAGATACGGATCGCTTCCATGGTCATGTCGTGGCGCATCTCCGAACGGCTCCAGGCACGCTCGGCCAGCTCCCACATGGTGGTCAGATGGACGGGATCGGTACCGGTCACCTCGGCCAACGCGACGATCGCGCCTTTCGGCGCGAGCAGTCTGCCGTTGAGATACCGCTCCCAGGACGTCTTGCTGTAGCCCGTGCGGTCGGCCACCGCTGCGATGCTCAGTCCACTGCGGTCGACGAGCCGGCGCAGTTGGCCCGCGAACTCCCTGACCTGTGGATCGAGTTCATCGGGCAAGGCCCTCCAACGAGGCATTGCTTCCCCCCTCTTCCCCCCGTACGACTCTCCGTACGACTCTGAACTTTCCCCCCGTGCCCGCTATCCCTGTGCCGCGCATGACGCCCTCGCTGAATCCTGGTCCGGGACCTGGCCTGAGGCCCTCCCCGGAGCCCCGTTCTGGCCTACCCACTGGGATGCGCCCGGTCGGGATGTCAGTTCCCTGGAAAGGGGCGCGCAGGAGCATTTCGGACCGGATCACGCGGCGCTGCACGCCCCCCGACGGTCTGCGGTCCAGTGTCCCACCGGCATCCCGAATATCCGGGCGGAATCGCAGGTCCACGCACGGGACGTCCCGGACCGTCCCAAATGCTCACGTTAGCCCTGGTGTTGAGCGGGGCGATGGCGAATCCTCGAACTTGTCAACACATCGACACAACGACCACACATGCACAGTCACGCGAGTCGAACGGGGGCTCGTACACCTCGTACACATCGGCGGGCGCCTCGGCGCTCGTACGCCTCGCCGGTCGGCCGGGGCTCGTGCGGACCGTATGCGTCAGTGAATGTCGGAAGGTCAACGGGGACCAGGGGGATCACATGCAACTCAAGGCCAGGCTGCTGCTCGGGGCCGTCGCCGTGACGGCTTCGGCCGGGCTCGCGCTCGGCGTCGCCGCTCCGCTCGCCACGGCTTCCGGGCCGCACGTCGTCGACGGCTCCGGTGCCGCGTACAACGACTGGGGCGACGAGGGCACGCTGTCCGTCAACTCGCACTCCAAGAGCAACGCGACGCGGCTGTGGCAGAGCGTCCTGTACGCCGACGGCGCCAAGTGGAAGGACTCCAGCGGGGATCTGCACACCTTCACCCAGGGGGACATCGACGGGTTCTTCGGCTGGAAGACCCGCTCGGCGACCAAGTACTGGCAGGCGCAGGAAGACCTCGAGGACGTCGACGGGATCGTCGGCAAGGAGACCTTCGGGCAGGCCGACGGCTTCCTGGACGGGCCGTACAGCGACGGCAAGGTCACCTACACGGGCCTGGAGAACGAGGTGACCTTCAAGCGGCTCGACGGGGAGTACTACGTCAAGATCGGCTCGAAGTGGAAGGTCGCCGCGTACAACTGGCGGGGCTGAGGGGTCTGGCGGCACCGGCCGGTGAAAGGCGGCTTCGTGCGTCAGCACCGGCCGGCATACGGGATTCCGCTGACACGGGCCGGCGAAGGCGGATTCCGCTGATGCCGGCCGGTGTCCCGGCTCGTGCCCGCGACGCCGGTCGAGGGGCCGTCACGGCAGCGTGACGGCCCCTATCAGCGCGGCGCCGACGAGGGCAAGGGCGATCAGGATGGCAAGGGCGGCGAGCAGGGCGGTACGGCCGGGTGGGCGAGGGTTCGGCGCGTCGGCGGGGGTGTCCCACCAAGGGAGCGTGGGGTCGTCCTCGTACGCCTCCGAGTCGGCCCCCGCCCCGGCCCGCTCACCCGCCCCTGCCCCTGCCCCTGCCCCTGCCCCTGCTGCTTCCCGCTCACCCGCCCCCGCGAGGTTCGGCGGCTGGGACAGGGACACCGTCTGGGGTGCCGGGCGCGGCCAGGCCCGTACGGCCAGTTCCCAGCGGATTCCGAAGCGTTCGGCGTCCTCCCCGGCCACCCGGCACAGGGCGACGACCGCCTGGCGGGGCGGGGGCTGGGTGCCGTTGAGGTACCGCTGCCAGGAGGACTTGCTGTACGCGGTGCGCGCGCCGAGCGCGACGAGGCTGAGTCCCGTGCGGTCCTTCAGCAGGCGCAGCTGCTCGACGAAATGCCGTACCTCCAGGGGGAGTTCGTCCGGCAGCGGCTGCCAGGCGCTCATCGGCTGTCTCCTCGGCTCAAGGGCGGGTCTGAGCAGGTGACGACGGTCGCGGGTGACCCGGTTCCCACCGGTATGGACACCGGCGCCGTGGCGTTCGGACAGCGCGATGGAGTGACTCGAACGGCCTCATGAGGCGAAGCGAAGGGCGCGACGAGGGGGCGCGAGGCGGCCGCGCACCGGCTTCAGCGCGCCCGCGCACCGGCTGCGAGGCAGCCTGCACGCCGGCCCGGAGGCGCCTTGCGCGTCTGCGTAGAGGCGGCCTGCACGTCGGCGCGAAGACGGCCTGCACGTCGGCGCGAAGACGACCTGCACATCGGCGGGGAGACGACCTGCACATCGGCTTCGTGCGCCGGGTGACTGCAGGAAGGAATGACGTCCGCGTGTCGTCGTCGTGGCCCGGTGCGGACACCTTGGCGGAATGGTCACTTCCGTGCCACAGCGGGCTGACAGGTGTTGAACAGGGCGTTCGCCGTGCAGGAACGTGGAACGCGACGGCGGTCCGTCCTTACTCGGGGGAGGGGACGGAC
>NZ_JBHVDX010000041.1:0-54187 GCF_042802555.1 Streptomyces sp. NPDC057474
GCATGCCTCCCTGTGGGGAGGCATGCGCGGTTCGGCGGCCGGTTGCAGCGCGCCGGCGGTCGCGGGCGTCTACCGTCAGCTGCAGGTCCGGTAGTTGTAACCGGCGAGCCTCGTGACGCCGTCGCCGTCGGGGAAGCTGTAGTAGCCGGACGTGTTGCGGCTGAGGGTGAAGTCGTGCGCGATCCCGTCGTACCGCAGGTTCGCGGTGGAACCGTCGGCGGTGCTGCCGGACACGAAGTACAGCCACTGGTCCATGTGCCCGAAGGTCTCCTGGCCGACGGACCCGTCGACACCCAGGTTGAAGTAGTCCTGCAGGTCCTCGGTCGCGGCCTTGGTCTGCGAGCCGAACTGCCCGTCGATGTCCGAGGCGGAGCTGAGGAAGCCGTCCGCCCACAGGATCTTCTGCCACAGGCACGTGGCGTTGGAGTTGGTGTTGGTACCGGTCGACAGGATGCCCTCGTTGCCCCAGTCGTCCACGTAGGTGTCGGCACCGTAGACGTACGCGAGCCCGCTGTACGTCCCGCTCGCGGCGGCCGGCGTGGTGGCCAGCGCGAGGGTGGCCGCGGCCACGGCGCCGACCGTGCAGGCGGCCAGCTTGAATCGCGTGCTGCGCAAGCTCATGGGAGTCCTCTCTTCGAGCCACCGGGCCGGTGCCCGGCGAACACCGCAGACACTGGCAACGAAGATCCGGACCGGCAAGGAAAACCGCAGGTCACGGGAGAGTGAGACGCCGTCCCCGCGACAGCCTGGGAAGTTCCCGCGCCCCTGGGACGCCCGTGGGACACCCCTCGGACACCCATGGGTCGTACACGAAGCACACACCCCATGAACACGGGATGCGCACGAGGCGTAAATGGTCTAAAGTCCCCGTCTCCGACCGACCGATTACTAGGGGTAACCTGTGACAGCCGCCTCCGATTCGGAGAGATTCGCAGCCTTCCTGCGGTCGTTGAAGGAGCGGTCGGGCCTCAGTTACGAGGCGCTCGCCCAGCGCACCGGCAGCAGCAGGTCCAGCCTCCACCGCTACTGCTCGGGTTCGTACGTCCCGCCGGACTACGGCCCCGTACACCGCTTCGCCTTGATCTGCGGAGCTTCCCCGAACGAATTGCGGCAACTGCACCGGCTCTGGGCCGTGGCCGACATGAGCCGGATGGGCGACGGGGGCGGGGACGACGGCGGTGTCGGCGGTGTCGGCGGTGTCGGCGGTGTCGGCGGTGTCGGCGGTGTCGGCGGTGTCGGCGGTGTCGGCGGTGTCGGCGGTGTCGGCGGCGGGGCCGAACGGTCGCCGACCGCACCGGTGTCGGAGCCGGAAGCAAGTCCGGCGCAAGGCCCGGAGGAAGCTCCGGGAAGCGGACGGGAATCCGACGCGAAGCCCGAGGCGAAGCCCGACGCGAAGCCCGACGAAGCGGGTCCCGTGACAGCGGCCGGGGCGGGGGACGTGGCGGCCGGCAGCCCTTGGCGCGGACGGGTGCTGCCGATCCTCGGCGTGTGCTTCCTGCTCCTGGTGGTCGGCGGGACCTGGCTGACCCTGACGACGCGTCAGCAGGCGGCAGCCGAGGACACGGACGACGGACGCCTCCTCTTCTCCGCCGCGTGCGCGGAACCGGTCGGCATGGGACAGCACGACGCCTGTGTCCAGGAGGTGCAGCGGCTGCTCGCCGAGGCCGGCGCGGACATCTCCGTGGACAGTTCCTTCGGGCCGCAGACCCTGCGTCGCGTCACCGCGTTCCAGGTGCTGCACGGCCTCGACGCCGACGGGGTGGTCGGCGCGGAGACCAAGAAGGCGCTCTACGACCCCAAGGTGCGGATACGGAGCTGGTCGCCGGAGAAGGTGAGGCAACGCGTCCGCCAGGTGTTCGCCGAGGAGCCCGACCACGCGGTCGCGATCGCCGACTGCCAGTCCTTCCTCGACCCCCTCCACATCCTGCCGAACACCAACGGCACCAGGAACTGGGGCGTCTTCCAGATCTCCGACGCCCGTCTGCGCAAACTCGGCGGGACTCCGAGCAAGGCGCTGGAACCGGAGTGGAACATCCAGGCGGCCCACCGCCTGTGGAAACGCGCGGGCGACTTCAACGACTGGCCCTACTGCGAGCGCGCGTACAACAGCTCCCCCTCACCGGATACGAGCCCGTCCCCGACCCGGTCCTGAACGCGAAGCTCCTCCGGCGTACTCCCAGCGGCACCGGCCACCAAAAAAGCCGTATCGGCATTCACCGATACGGCTTCCAACTTGCTGTTCCGCAAGTCGGGACGACAGGATTTGAACCTGCGACCCCTTGACCCCCAGTCAAGTGCGCTACCAAGCTGCGCCACGTCCCGTCGCGCTGTCCACGAAGTTTCGTGTGAACGCGCAGGTAAACCCTACCCTACGCGCCTCTGACGTCCAGCTCGGGCAGGCCCTGCGGTCCACTGTCTGTCGCACGGGTTCGAGGGCCATCGCTCCTGGACGTCTACGCCAACTCTGGTCGGCCGTAAAATACGCATAGCAGTACTCGCATGAAGTAGATATCGCGCAAATCACGGGCCTGCCGACACGCGAACGACACGCCCACGCCTACTCCGGCGGCGTAGGCGTGTCGTGGGTGCGGTACATCGCCTGGACGTCCAGTTCCAGCTGGATGGTCGGGCCGACGACCGCGATGCCGCGGGCGAGCATGGAGCGCCAGTTGAGGGTGTAGTCCTCGCGGTGGAGTTCGGACTTGGCGAGGGCGGCGCAGCGGAGTTCCTCGCCGTAGCCGCCGTTGACGGTGCCGAGGTAGGTGGTGTCCAGGGACACCGAACGGCTGACGCCGTGCATGGTGAGGCTGCCCTGGAGGGTCCACCTGCTGCCGCCACGGTAGGCGAAGCGGGTGCTGGTGAAGTCGATGTACGGGAAGCGTTCGACGTCGAGGAAGTCGGCGGAACGCAGGTGCGTGTCGCGGATGTTGTTGCCGGTGTTGATGCTGGACGCGTCGATGCGCACATCGACGCGGGACTGGGTCATGTCCTGGGCGATCGCGAGACCGCCCCTGAAGCGTTCGAATCGGCCGTGCACATGGGCCATCCCGACGTGCTTGGCGATGAAGCGGATCGCGGTGTGCGGTGGGTCGAAGAGCCAGGTTCCGGGGGCTGGGAGTTCGAGCGCCCTTGCCGACTGGAGCCACACACGCTCCCGGGAGACACCGGCGTCCGCGACGATCTCGACCGTCTCGCGGTGCGGTTCCAGTCCCTCGGCCATGATCAGCATGCTGTAGGTGCCCGGTGGCAGAACGGCCATGAAGAAGCCGTACGGGTCCGTGGCGCCGCGTGCGGCGACGCGATGGCTGCGCAGTTCCGTCACCGTCACGTCGGCCGCGCCCATGGGTTGGTTCACGGGGTCCAGTACCTCGCGGAGGACGGCCCCCGCGCCGTCCGGGACCGGGAACGTGGCGCCCGCGGCGCCTCCGGGGGCACTCTTGAATCGCCGCCGGAGCAGTCCGAGGGGCATGGTGTTCACCTTTCGGTTCTCGTCTTCTTCTTTATCGTGTCTTCGGTTCGTGTCTTCGGTTCGCGGCTTCGGTTCGCGGCTTCGGTTCGCGTGGGTCAGGACCACGCCGGAGGCCGGTGGCCCTCGTACGCCGCGCTCAGGACCTCCAGGGCGTCCGCCGCTGTGATCTCGCGCGGGTTGGGGTACGCCTGGCCCGTCACCTCGGCCGCAGCCGCCGTCAAGTCGACTTTCCTCAGGCCCAGTTCGGCCAGGGAGCGGGGCGCGCCGAGGCTGCCCGACAGGTACCACAGGGCCTGGGGGGCGTCGTCCGTGGTCAGGGCGCGGCCGAGTGCCGTCATGGCGTCGCGCGCGGCCGGGGCGTTGTAGGCGAGGGCGTACGGGAGGACGACCGTGTGGGTCTCGGCGTGGGGGAGGCCGAAGGTGCCGCCCAGGACGTGGCACAGCTTGTGGTGCAGGCCCATGGTGGTCGCGCCGAGCGCGGCGCCGCAGAGCCAGGCGCCGTAGAGGGCACGGCCGCGCGCCTCCAGGTCTTCGGGATCGGCCGCCACGCCGGGGAGTGCGCCCACCATGGCCCGGGCGCCCTCCTCCGCCGTCAGCGACACCAGCGGCGAGGCGTCCGGCGCGTACAGGGCCTCGGCGGCGTGGGCGACCGCGTTGATGCCGCTGGTCACGGAGAGGGGCACCGGGAGGGAGAGGGTGAGTTCGGGGTCGTAGACGACGCTGCGCGGCAGGACCGACGGGGCGCGGCCGGTGCGCTTTGCGCCGTGTTCGGTCAGGCCCCAGACCGGGGTCATCTCGGAGCCGGAGTACGTGGACGGCACGGCGATCAACGGCAGTTCGGTGCGGAGCGCGATCGCCTTGCCCAGGCCGATCGCCGAGCCACCGCCGACCGCCACGCATCCGTCCGCGCCCGCGGCCCGCGCCGCCGGCACCGCTCGGTCGACCACCTCCACCGGCACGTGCTGGCGCGCCTCCGCGAACAGTCCGGCACACGCCGCACCCAGCGAATCCACGACAACGCCAGCCGTCTCGGCGCCCCTCGGTCCGCACACCACCAACAGCCGTCGCAGCCCCAGCCGTTCGGCCTCCCCTGCCACCGCCGTCACCGACGCGCCTGGGCGCATGACGACCCGCATGGGCTGGGCCTCGTACACGAACTCCATTACGGACGTTCCGAGTTGCGCGCCTCATCACGTGCATCACTTGGATCCACTGCATCGCGTGCATCGAGTGCGTCGAGTGCGTTGAGTACGAGGTCGAAGCGGGCGTGGCGGAAGGGGTTCGGGACACCGAACTGCCTGGCGAGGGACGGGTCGTCAGTCTCCGTGAAGTTTTGGACGAGGCTCTCCTTCACCGCGAAGACCGCGTCCGAGTCGAGGTGGTCGCTGCCGGCCACGAAGATGTGGGTGGTGACCGGGGCGTGGTCCTCGGCCGAGGCGATGAAGTGGATGTGGGCCGGGCGGTAGGGGTGCCGGGCCGTCGCCCGGAGGAGGTCTCCTACGGGGCCGTCCGTGGGGATGGGGTACGGGCTCGGCACGCAGGTGCGGAACCAGAAGTGGCCCTCGGCGTCCGCCGTGAACAGGCCGCGGCCGTTGCCCGCCGGCTGGACGTCCGGCTGCTGGACGTCGTAGTAGCCCTCGGCGTTCGCCTGCCAGACGTCGAGGACCGCGCCGGGCAGCGGAGTGCCGTCCTTCGACAGCACGCGCCCGCTGATCACGCACGGCTCGCCGCCGCCGACCAGGTCGATGTCCGCGCCGAGTTCCCGGACCGGTGACTCGGTCATGTGGAACGGGCCGAGAACCGTCGACTCCGTCACGCCTCCGCGGTCGTCGCTGTTGATCGTCTCGACGAGCATGGAGACGCCGAGGACGTCCGACAGGAGGACGAACTCCTGCCGGGTGTCCGTGCAGGCCTGTCCGGTCGCCGTGAGGAAGGCGATCGCCTGCTCCCACTCCGCCATCGTCGGCTCCGCCTCGCGGACGAAGGCGTGGAGGTGGCGGGTGAGGGCGGTGAGCAGCTCCCGCAGGCGCTGGTCGGCAGTGCCGTCGAGGCTGCCGACGACCGCCTCGGTGATCCGGGTGGTGAATTCGGTGGTCATGCCCCACTCCTACGACTGTTCACGCGGCTCCGCCACGGCTGAGCTCACAGCTGTTTTCTTCAGGCACGCCCGAGTCAGGCACGCCCGAGTCAGACACGCCCAAGTCAGACACGCCCGAGTCGGACATGCCCGAGAATCCGCCGGACCGCCTCCGTCAGCAACCGCTCGGCGTCCTCCGGGGACGCGGCCGCCGTCGCGTGGCGGAAGGCGACGTACCCGTCCGGCCGTACGAGGAGGGCTCCCGCGTCGGCCACCTCGCTGAGCCGCGCCCAGTCGCCGTACGGGTCCTCGTACTCCTGGCCGGGGCCGATGACGGCGGTGGCGATCTCCAGGTCCTGGGCCGCGGCGGCCCGGATCCAGTCGGCGCCGCCGATGCCGGTGAGCAGGGTGAAGCGGCCCCGGCCGACGGTGTCGAGCGTGGAGAGGGTGCGGGTGCCGGAGGTGATCCAGGCGTGCGGGAGTTTGGCGCCGGGGCGGGAGGTGGGCTGGTGGTACAGCTCGGGGTCGCGGTCGAAACCGGGGTCCGCCGTGCCGTCGGGGACGATCGCCGCAGAGCTTTCGGCGGGATACCGCTGGTTGAGGTCGACGCCGTGCGCGTTGAACTCGTACACCTTGAACGCGATCGCCTCGCGGAGCTTGGCCCGCTGCTTCTCGGCCGCCTCGGTGTCGTCCTTGCGGGCGGCGATGTTGGCCCACAGCTGTTCGGGGGTCTGCGGGGAGAGCCCGTCCAGAGCCTCGAAGACGGGAGCGGTCTCGCCGATGGACTTGTTGGCGCGGGTGACGATCTGCCTGCCGATCGGGGCGCGTTCGGCGGTGTAGGTGTCGAGCAGTTGGGGGGACGCCGTGCCGTCGAGGACGAGCTTGAGCTTCCAGGCCAGGTTGTAGGCGTCCTGGATCGAGGTGTTGGAGCCCAGGCCGTTGGACGGCGGGTGGCGGTGCGTGGCGTCACCTGCGCAGAAGACCCGCCCGTTCGAGTAGGTCTCCGCGTACATCTCGTTGACGGTCCAGGCCGCGGACGACTTGATGGTCAACGGGGTCTCGTCGTCGCCGACCAGCCTGCGGACGATCGACTCGGCGTACTCGGTGGTCAGGTCGGGGGCGCCCGCGGTGACGTCGTACCCCCAGACGATCAGCCACTCGTTCCAGGGCCGCACGCATCGCACCAGGCCCGCCCCGATGCCGCCGACGGTGGCGCCGGGGGCCAGCACCCAGTAGAGGGTGGACGGGCGGTGCGCGGTGTACTTCGACAGGTCCATGTCGAAGACGATGTTGATGCTGCCGGCCACGCCCATCTGGCCGCCCATCGGCAGCCCGGCGTCCTCGGCGACCTGGGAGCGGCCGCCGTCGGCGCCGATGAGGTACCTGGCGCGGATGGTGTACTCGTCGCCGCGCAGCCGGTCCTCGACGGTGACCGTGACGCCCTCGTCGTCCTGGAGGAAGGACTTGTAGACGGTGCTGAAGCGCAGGTTGGTGCCGCGGGCGACGGCCGCGTCGATGAGCACGGGCTCCATTAGGTGCTGCGGCATGTCGCACATACGGGTGGGGCTGGCCAGCTCGTGCGCGGCCTGGACGAGCGGGTCGTTGCCCCAGGAGCGGACCCGGCCCAGCTCCTCCCCCGCGAGGCTGGTGCAGAAGGTCGTGTCGCCCATCAGCCGCTGCGGCGTGGCCTTCGCGACGATTTCCTCCTCGACACCGAGGTCGCGCAGCACCTCCATGGTGCGCTGGTTGGTGATGTGTGCCCGGGGCGTGTCGGCGAGACTCGCGTAGCGGGTGACCACGATGTTCGGGACGCCGTACGTACTCAGGGCGAGCGCGGCGGAGGCGCCCGCGGGGCCACTGCCCACGATCAGTACGTCGGTCACGACATCCGGCTCGACGGTGTGCACGGGAGACGCTCCAGGGAATGAGAACAGGCACCGGCCGTTCAAGATCATGGAGGGCGGCGCAGGAGCGTGGGTGTCTCAATAAGAGACAGTGCGTGCGGTTTGCCGGACGGGAGTCGTCCGGGATACGGGGCCGGGGCCGCGCCCGTTCAGGCGGACCGGAGGGTACGGGCGCACCGCCCGCCGCCGGGGTCCGGGGTGGTTGTTGCCTGTTCAACCTCGCCGGGTACGGTGAGTGGTGTCGTGACCACCGCGGAGCACCTCCCCGCCCACCCTGCCCTGGCGTCGCTGCGCAGGGCCCGTGAGTTGTTCCTCGAAGGGCGCCAACTGCCGGACGGTGTACCGGAGGAGATCGTCGCCGCCTGGAGGCGTGCCCGGTTTTTCGGCGTACGACGCGACCTGCAGGACTCCGCGACCGACGCGCCCCGCGAGGCCGCCGACACGCCACGGAATGCCGTACGACCGGACGAATCCGCCCTGTTGGCCGCGGCCCGGCCGGTACTCGAACGGCTCGCCCCCGCCGTGGGCACCGGACGGACGGCGCTCCTGCTGACCGACGAGCGGCTGCGGGTGCTGTGGGCGACCGGGTGCGCGCCGGGCGATCCCCGTTGCGAGGACCTCTCCGAGCAGCTGGTCGGCAACAACAGCGCGGTGCTCGCGCTCCGCACCCGCCGTCGCGCCGAGGTGCACGGGCCGGAGCACTTCCTCGACCTGTGGCAGGACGTGTCCGCGGTCAGCGTGCCCGTGCTCGCGCCGGAGACCGGGCGGACCCTGGGCACGGTGACGGTCACCTCCGGGCTCTGCGCCGAGTGCGCTCCGCATCCGTGGGCCTCCCTCGCCGAGGCCGCGGCCGGTGCCGTCGAAGCGGAGCTCCTGGCGCGGTCGCAGCCGGCCGAACGGGTCCTGCTGGACGCGTATCTGCGGGCCGCACGGGAGCAGGGGCAGGCGGTCCTCGCCCTCGACGGCCGCAACCGCCTGGTGAGCGAGGCCGCGGGGCGGCTGTTGTCACCGGAGGGGCTGGAAGCGCTGGAACGAGGCGTGGTCGCGCTGCTGCGGGACGCGGACGGCGGGAGGAGGGCAGGGGGCGTGGGTTTCCCGGGCCCGACGGAGTGCGATCCCGAGTCGGCACCCGGAGCGGTGTCCGAGGCCGTCCCGGGTACGACCGGGCCCGACCCCGAACCGACGCCCACAACGCCGACCCAACCCGTCCCGAGCACGACCGGGCCTGACCCCGAACCGACGCCCGCAGCGGTGACCCGAGCGGTGTCCGTGACCGACGTGGCCTCGAACTCGTACCGTATCCGGCTCCCGGACGGTGTGAGGTGTTCCGCGACGGTCACCCCGGTGTCGCACCGGGGGTCGGTCATCGGCGCGGTGGCTGTACTGGAGCCGCTGGGGGCCAACACCGCCGCGCCGGTCGGGCGGGGTGTCGTGGCCCTGGCCGGGCGATCGGTGCCGTGGCGACACGCCGTCGGGCGCGCGACGGAGTTGGCACGGTCGCCGGAGCCGCTGCTGCTCGTCGGTGAACGGGGCACCGGAAAGACCGCGCTCGCACACGAACTGGCCCCCGAGCTGCTGGTGGTCGACGCGGCGAAGGGCGAACCAGGCTCTCTGATCGACGAGTTGGCGGAAGACCACGCGCTCCTCATCCGCCATGTCGAGCGGCTCACGCAACCGGACACCGCGGCCCTCAACTCACTCCTCGAAACGCATCCGAGCGCGCCCCTGCTGGTCACCTACACTCCCGGAACACCGCCGGGCCCCTGCCTCCAGCGGCTCCTGGACAGCCTGGCCGCCCGCTCGGTCACCCTCCCCGCCCTGCGTGAACGTCCGGAAGACGTACGGGAGTTGTTGACGGCGCTGGCTCCGAAGCCGGCCCCCGGACAACCCCCGCTCACCTGGACACTGGACGCCCTGCGTGCCCTGGAACAGCATCCGTGGCCCGGCAACGTCACCGAACTCGCCCATGTCGTACGGGCGTTGGCAGAGCAGCGGCGAGTGTCCGGTCCCGTGCGACGCGCCGAACTGCCGGACGCCGTCCGCGAGGGTCCCGCTGCCCGGCGCCTCAGCCCCATGGAGCACGCCGAACGCTCCGCCATCCTGGAGGCCCTCCGCCGCAACGGAGGCAACAAGGCCCGCACGGCGGCGTCCCTGGGCATCGCCCGCGCCACGCTGTACCGGAAACTGCGGGGCTATCAGGGCTGACCGTTCGAACACCGACGTGCGCGCCTGCGTGGATGCCGACTGGAGGGCTGGTCGTGGGGCGATCAGGGCCCGTCATGTGGCGATCAACGGGCGGCCGCACGACCATGGGAATGCCGGTTCACCCGTACGGCCCGTTTGCCAGGAAGGTGGTAGCCGATGTGCCGGTGGCTCGCCTACTCGGGAACGCCCGTCCTGCTCGACACGATCCTCTACCGGCCGGCGCACTCTTTGATCGACCAGAGTCTGCACTCCCGGCTGGGCGTCGAGACCACCAACGGTGACGGGTTCGGCGTCGGCTGGTACTCGCCGGACCTGGAGACCCCCGCGATCTTCCGCGACATCGGTCCGGCATGGAGCAACCGCAATCTGCGGGAAATCGCCTACCACGTCCGCTCCCCGCTGTTCTTCGCCCACATCCGGGCGTCGACCGGTTCGGCGGTGCAGCAGACCAACAGCCACCCCTTCCGCCACGGCCGCTGGATGTGGATGCACAACGGCGCGATCACCGACTTCCACCTGATCCGGCGGGACCTTTCCCTGGCCGTCGACCCGGAGCTCTTCGCCGACATCGAAGGACAGACGGACTCCGAGCTGATGTTCTACCTGGCGCTCACGTTCGGCCTGGAAGAGGACCCTCCCGGCGCCGTGGCGCGGATGGCGGGTCTGGTGGAACGCACCGGTCACGAGCACGGGGTGGAGTTCCCGCTGCAGATGACGGTCGCCGTGACGGACGGAGAGGCGCTGTGGGCCTTCCGCTACTCCAGCCAGAAGACGTCCCGCTCGCTGTTCTACAGCACCCGCGTGGAGACGTTGCGCGCACTCCACCCCGACCTGACGTTCCTGCGAGAGGTCTCCGACGAGACCCGTCTCATCGTCTCCGAGCCCCTGGGCGATCTGCCCGGCGCCTGGAACGAGGTTCCCGAGAGCAGTTACGGCGTCGTCCGGCCCGGAGCGGACGTGCTGCGTTCCTTCGCCCCGCAACCTGTGTGAGCGCACACGGCGAAGGGGCCGCTTCGGATTGCTCCGAAACAGCCCCTGAGCTGCGACTCCTTCGAGTCGGGACGACAGGATTTGAACCTGCGACCCCTTGACCCCCAGTCAAGTGCGCTACCAAGCTGCGCCACGTCCCGGTGCGCTGTCCGCGGTGAACCGCGTGATCGCGCACTGCGAACTTTACCGTATGTCGGCCCCTGCTCCGCAGCCGGTGAGAGGCGGGGGACAATCGAGGCATGAGCGGGACATCGGATGACGGGACGACGCGAGGGCGGGACCGGGACGAGGAGGGGCGGGCGCGGAGCGCGCGGCCCCGGGACGGGCTGGGGCGCCCGCTGCCGCACGGGGCGGCGGGTGTGGAACGGCAGCCCGAGGGGGTGGCGCGGGACCCCGAGGAGACGGTCGTCGAGGCGCAGGCGCTGCTGGACGCGGGTAAGCCGTTCCATGCGCACGAGGTCTTCGAGGACGCCTGGAAGTCCGGGCCGGACGAGGAGCGCGCCCTGTGGCGGGGCCTCGCCCAGCTCGCGGTGGGCCTCACGCACTCGGCACGCGGGAACGTCAAGGGCGGGGCGCTGCTGCTGCGGCGCGGGGCCGGGGCCGTCGAGGAGTGGGGGGACGGGAGTGGACGGCGGCGCCCCTACGGTGTCGATCTGGCCGGGGTGGGAGCCTGGGCGCGGCGGCTGGCCGGCGTCGTGGAGCAGGGGGGACGCGCCGTGGACGCGGGGGCTTGGGCGCCTCGGTTGCGCGGGGACGAGGGCGGGCCCACGACGGCTCGCCCCTGACATTCCGGCTTCGGCTCCCGTCGCCACACGCGGTGCGTGAGCTGTCAGTGGTACGCGGCAGATTCGGTGGGCTTCGGCGTGCTTCGGTGGGCTTCGGTGGGCTTCGGTGGGCTTCGGTGGGCTCGAGAGTGAGCGCGCCCGTTCACACCCTCCCGGCTCGGCTCCGCATGCAGGGTCGGCGTCCCGGGGTGATCGTGACCGTGTGACGACCACCCAAGAAGCCGCCCCGCCCGCCGCGCAGGCGCCCGTGCTGAGCAGGCGGCAACGCAATGTCGTCTTCGTGACGATCATGCTGGGGGCTGCTGGCGGCCCTCGACCGACGATCGGGGGGGACGGCGCTGCCGACGATCGTGTCGGACCTGGACGGTGCGGAGCACGTGTCGTGGGTCGTGACGGCGGATCTGCCGGCGGAGACGGTGTCCACGGCCCTGGTGGGGAAGTTCGGCGACCTGTTCGGGCGGACACCGGAGTTGGCGTCGTCCGGGGCGGGGGCGTCAGCGGAGCAGTAGCTGCAGGCCGCCCACGATCGTCGCCGCGATCACCAGTTGCTCGAACACCTTCTGGTCGATGCGGTTCACGGCCCACTTGCCGAGGAAGGCGCCCGGCACGACGAACAGGGCGAGGGCGGCGTCCAGCAGCAGGGAGTGCGCGTCGATGAGGCCGAGGCCCACGCTGAAAGGGACCTTGGAGACGTTGACGATGAGGAAGAAGAAGGCCGACGTGCCCAGGAAGCCGAGCTTCCGGAAGCCTGCCGAGAGCAGGTACATCGACATCACGGGGCCGCCGGCGTTGGCGACCATGGTGGTGAAGCCGCCGAGGACGCCGTACGAGCGGGCCTTCACGCGGCCGGCGCGGGTGGTGATCGCGTCGGGTTCGTCGTCCTTGTCGACCGTGCGGCGGCGCCAGATCGTGACCGCCGTCATCAGCAGCAGGATCGCGCCGATCGACGTACGGACGATCTGGTCGTCGGCCCAGATCAGGAACAACGTGCCGAAGACGACGCCGGCGCCGACCGCCGGAAAGAGTTTCCACAGGGTGGGCCAGTGGGCGTGCCTGCGATAGGTCAGGACGGCGAGGACGTCCCCGACGATGAGGATGGGGAGCAGGACGCCGGTCGAGGCGCGGGCGGGCAGGACGGCCGCGAAGATCGCGAGGCTGACCGTGTTGGCACCGCTCACGGCGGTCTTCGAGAAGCCGACGAGCAGGGCGGCGAAGGCGAGGGCCGCGAACTCGGCCGTGGACAGGTGCCAGAGAGTCATCGTGTTCATGCGGGGTCCGATGCTATGCGCACCTATCGGCGCGCGACAGGACCGTCTCGCCAGATGACCTGCCACCGTCCGGTCCTGACTCCGGTGGCCCCGACTGTGCCCGGTTCGATCCTCCTCGCCCTCGCCACTGCCCGGTTCGGCTTTCGCCCCGAACGGCCCATGGACCATCGTCCGACGGGCTGGCAAGATCCCCGGGGTACCGTCCCCGACGTAGTTGGAGGAGTCATGGCCGACTCGCGCGAGCACAACTTCGCCGGTACGCGGGGCGGTGTCACCGCGCGGGAATGGCCGTGCGAGGGGGCGCGCTGTGTCGTGCTCCTGGTGCACGGCTACGGGGAGCACATCGGCCGGTACGAACACGTGGCCGACGCCCTGGTGCGGCACGGCGCGGCGGTGTTCGGTCCCGATCACATGGGGCACGGCAGGTCTGCGGGCGAGCGGGTGCTGATCGAGGACTTCGAGGACGTGGTCACCGATGTGCACGCCGTTGAGGTGCTGGCCCGGGCCGCGTATCCGGGTCTGCCGGTGGTGCTGATCGGCCACTCCATGGGCGGTCTGATCGCCGCGCGGTACGCCCAGCGGTACGGCGTCGGGCTCACGGCGGTCGTGCTGTCCGGGCCCGTGATCGGTATATGGGAGCCGCTGCGGGTGCTGCTCGCGCCGCCGGAGGTGCCGGACGTCCCCCTCGACCCGAAGCTGCTGTCGCGGGACATGGCGGTCGGTGCCGCGTACGCGAACGATCCGCTGGTGTGGCACGGCCCGTTCAAGCGGCCGACGCTGGAGGCCTTCGACCGCGCCCTGGAGACGATCTCGAAGGGCGGGTCCGTCGGTGCGCTCCCGTTGCTGTGGCTGCACGGCGACGACGACCGGATCGTGCCGCTGCCCGGCAGCCGTACGGGGATCGAGGAGTTCCGCGGCGCTGTGTGGACCGAGCGCGTCTATGCGGGCGCCCGGCACGAGGTGTTCAACGAGACGAACAAGGGCGAAGTGCTGGCGGACGTCAAGGAGTTCGTGGACGACGTGCTGGGGCGCTGAGCCCCTGGTTCGTCAGGATCCCTCGCTCGCCGAGACTGCGGAGGGTTTGCTTCCACGGGCTCGGGATGCCGCGTTTTCCCCCATCCGTCCTGGGCACCCGGTCTCGCATGGAGTGGTTGCGGAGAGCGGCCTGCGTGGGAGAGGACCCCGAACTGTTCTTCCCCGTGGGCACCACAGGACCGGCGCTCGACGACGTCGTCGCCGCCAAGCGTGTCTGCGCCCGCTGCCCGGTGCGCCGCGAGTGCCTCAACTGGGCGCTCGGCAACGGGCAGACGGCCGGCGTTTGGGGCGGCATGGGCGAGGAGGAGCGCACCGACCTGCTCCGCAGGGCCGGGAGCGCCGACGCCGCCCGGCACGAAGCCTTCGCCGGCACGATGCGATGAGGAGTACTACGTAATGACGATGGTGAGGAGCACCCTTCCCGAGCCCGCCCGCCGGATCGCGGGCGACGCGCTGCAGGAGAGCCTGGTGGATCTGCTGGGACTTTCGCTGATCGGGAAGCAGGCCCACTGGAACATCGTGGGACCGAGGTTCCGTTCGATCCACCTCCAGCTCGACGAGGTGGTGTCCACGGCACGGACGTTCGCCGATCAGGTCGCCGAACGTGCGGCGGCGCTCGGAGTCGCCCCGGACGGCCGGCCCGAGACCGTGGCGGCGCGGTTCGACCTGCAGGGGCCGAAGGAGGGCTGGCTGCGGGACACCGAGGTCGTACGGCTGGTGGTGGAGGCACTGGAGACGGCGATCGGGCGGCTGCGCGAGCGTATCGACGCCACGGAGGAGGCCGACAAGGTCACGCAGGACCTGCTGATCTCCATCACCTACGAGTTGGAGAAGCAGCGCTGGATGTTCGACGCGGAGGACTGGCCGCGCGAGGACTGACGGTACGCAGGAGGCGCTGCGTCAGCGCGGTAGGCATGGTGCTGCAGCGCAGCAGCCACCCCCGTCGACGTTCAGGTTCACCGCGTTGACCGAGCGGTTGCCGAAAAGGAAGTCCACTGCGTCGACCACGTCCCGCATGGTCGCGAGCCGCCCCGTCGGCGTCCTGTCGATCAGGGCGCCGACGGGTTTGCGCGAGTTCGGTGGCGCGGGTGTGGACCAGGCCGGTGACGCCCGCGTTGACGGTGGCGAGCGTGGTCGCGCCGGGGTAGGGCCGTTCCTTGGCCTGGCCGCCGAAGAGGACGACCGCGCTGTCGTCGTGGAGTCGCGTCCGCAGGGCGTGGCCGACCTCCGTGTGCCGAGGAGTTCGCGGGTCACGAAGTGCAGGGCGGCGTCGATGTCGTACTCGGCGACGCGGTTGTGGTCGCGGGAGATGTCGACGAGGACCAGGTGGTCGACAGGTCCGACGTCCGTCAGGGCTCCGGCGATCTCGCCTGGCCGGGGCAGGGCGAGGCCCCGTGCCGCACCGACCTCCTTGGCGACGGTGGCGGCGCGGCCCGCGTCCCGGCCGGTGAGGACCACCTCGCGTCGCCGCCCGCGCGGTGCCGAGGGTGACGTCGTCGCCCGCGCGTACGACCCGGGCGCGGCACAGCTCTACGACGTGGTCCGGCGCCGGGGGCAAGCCCTTCGTGGCGAGGAGCCCCTTGTGCTCGAAGAAGACCACCGGGTCGTCGGTGCCCGCAGACTCATCCCGCGCGCCAGGCGGGCCTGCCGGATGCGTGCTCCGACGGGCGGCGCGGCGGCTGGGGGCACGGATGCTCTCTCTGCGGTCGGGATCGGCCGGTGTCCAGCTCCGTCACGGTAGGGCACCCGGACCTGGCGCTGGGCGGGAGTCGGTTTCGCTCACCGGCGCTCGCCGGGTACCACCGCGCCCACCCGTGCCGCCCAGCCGCCCAGCGGCACGACTGCCCGCAGCTACGACAGTGCTTCCAACCCCAGGTGGTCGCGGAGCGTCGTGCCCTCGTAGTCCGTGCGGAAGACTCCCTGTTCCTGCAGCAGCGGTACGACCTTGTCGGCGAAGGGGTCGAGGCCGGTGGGGGTGATGTGGGGGACGAGGATGAAGCCGTCGGCGGCGTCGGACTGGACGTAGTCGTTGATGGTCCGCGCGACGGTGGCCGGGGTGCCGATGAAGTTCTGGCGGTTGCCGGTCTCGATGACGAGGTCGCGGATGGACCAGTTGTTGGCGGCGGCGAGCTCCCGCCATTCGCGGGCGGTGGCCAGCGGGTCGCGGTACATGCGCACTTGGGCGCGGCCCCTGGAAATGTGGGTGTCGCTGATGTCCGGGTCGATGTCGGGGAGCGGGCCTTCCGGGTCGTAGGAGGACAGGTCCCGGTTCCAGACGAACTCCAGGTGCTTGATGGCTGTGGCGCCACTGACCTGCTGCCGGCGGACGTCGTGGGCGAGCTCCTCCGCCTCCTCGTCGGTGTCGCCGAGAATGAAGCTCGCGGCGGGCAGGATGAGCAACTGGTCGTGGCGGCGGCCGTACTTGGCGAGTCGGCTCTTGACGTCGGTATAGAAGGCGCGGCCCGTGTCCAGGCCGGCGTACCGGCTGAAGATGGCGTCGGCGCTCGACGCGGCGAACTCGCGGCCCTCGTCGGAGTCGCCCGCCTGGAAGACGACCGGGCGGCCCTGCGGTGAGCGCGGCACGTTGAACCGACCCTCGATGTCGAAGTGCTGCCCGGTATGGACGAAGGCGCCTGCCTTGGCGTCCCGCAGGAAGACGCCCGTCTCCTGGTCTGCGACGATCTCGTCCCCGTTCCAGGAGTCGAAGAGTTCGTTCGCCGTGGCCAGGAACTCCTTGGCGCGGGAGTAGCGCTCCTCCTGCGGCAGGTAGCCGCTCCGGCGGAAGTTCTCGCCGGTGAACGCGTCCCAGGAGGTGACGACGTTCCACGCGGCGCGCCCGCCGGAGAGGTGGTCGAGGCTCGCGAACTGGCGGGCCACCTCGTACGGCTCGTTGAAGGTGGAGTTGATGGTGCCGGTCAGTCCGAGATGTTCGGTGACGGCGGCGAGCGCGGCGAGGACGGTGAAGGTGTCGGGGCGGCCGACGACGTCCAAGTCGTATATCTTTCCGCCCTGTTCGCGCAGCCGCAGCCCCTCAGCGAGGAACAGGAAGTCGAACTTGGCGCGCTCGGCGGTCCGCGCGAAGTGCGCGAAGGAGCTGAACTCGATGTGGCTGCCGGCCTCGGGGTCGCTCCATACGGTGGTGTTGTTGACGCCGGGGAAGTGGGCGGCCAGGTGAATCTGCTTCAGGGGCTTGCTCATGGTGGTCGGTCTCCCTACGGCTCAGACGGTCATGGTCGCTGCGGCGGCGTAGCGGTCGGCGGGGCGGGGCAGGCCCAGCAGGCCGCGCAGGGTTTCGGCCTCGTAGGCGCGGCGGAAGGCGTCGCGGCGTTGCAGTTCGGGCACGAGGCCGCGGGTGATCGCCGGGAGGTCGTGGCCCACGACGGCGGGCCGCAGCCGAAAGCCCGTCAGACCGGCTTGCGCCAACTCCTGGAGGAGATCGGCCAGTTGGGTTGGGGTACCGGTGAAGATCCGGGCGTCACTCGTGTACGGCTCACCCGCGAGCGTGTCGAGGCGCTCCCGTCGGGCCGCCGCCTCGGCCGGGTCGTCGTCGAGGAAGACCACCAGGTCGCCGAAGACGTGCAGCGGCTCGTCGGCGCGCCCGGCGGCCCGTTGCTCCGCGCGGATCTCGGCGACGATCAGGCGTGCCTGGTCGGTGTCGTGCGGGGTGACGTAGCCGATGTCGGCCTGGCGGGCCACCAGCCGGTACGGGACGGTGTCATGGGCGAGGGCGCTCACGACGGGCTGGCCCTGCGGCGGGCGGGGTGTGATGGAGGGGCCCTTGACGCTGAAGTGGCGGCCCTCGAAGTCGATGTAGTGCAGCTTGTCGCGGTCGATGAACCGGCCGGTGGCCACGTCCCGGATCTCCGCGTCGTCCTCCCAGCTGTCCCAGAGGCGGCGCACGACCTCGACGTGGTCGGCGGCCTCGTCGAACAGTTCGGTCACCAATTCCTCCGTGTCCGGGCTGTCGTAGGCCTGGATGCGCGGGATCGTACGGCGGCCGAAGTGGGCGGCCTCGTTCGGCCGGGCGGTGATCTGCACCCGGAGACCGGCGCGACCGGAGCTCACGTAGTCGAGGGTGGCGATCGCCTTGGAGATGTGGAAGGGCTCGGTGTGGGTGGCCACGACGGTCGGCACGATTCCGATGTGCCGGGTGAGAGGGGCGATCCGGGCCGCGACGAGGACGGCGTCCAGTCGGCCGCGGACCTGGTCGGTGCGCTCGTCCGGGTCCAGGAAGTGCGAGGACTGCGGGCCGAGGCCGTCCTCGATGGTCACGAAGTCGAGCAGTCCGCGCTCGGCCTCGGCGACGAGGTCGGCCCAGTATCCGGCGGTGAACACCTCGCGGGGGCGGGCGGCCGGCTCGCGCCAGGAGGCGGGGTGCCACCCGGTGCCGTCGAGGGCGACGGCGAGGTGCAGGGCGGAGAAGGGCGAGGAGGAAGGAGGAGCGGAGACAGAGGGCGAAGAAGAGGGGAAAGACGCGGATGCGGACACAGGCGGGGTGCCTTCCTAGGAAGTTCGTACGACCGTCTCGCGAGGCGTTCCCGGGCTTCGGACGGCCAGGATCGTGGAGCGGCGGCGCAGGGTGAAGCCGATGGACTCGTAGAGCCGGATGGCGGGGAGGTTGTCCGCGGCGGCGTGCAGGAAGGGTGTGTCGCCGCGTGCGCGGATGCCCGCGGCGACCGCGCGGACCAGCCGGGTGGCGAGGCCCCGGCCGCGATGGGCCGGGTCGGTGCAGACCGCGCTGATCTCCGTCCAGCCGGGCGGGTGGATGCGCTCCCCGGCCATGGCGATCAGCCGCCCCCGGTCCCGGATCCCGAGATACGTGCCCAGTTCGACGGTCCGCTTCAGGAAGGGACCCGGTCCGGTGCGGGCGACGAGGTCCAGGATCTCGGGGACGTCGTCCAGTCCGAGCCGTACCGCTTCGGGTGCGGGCTCGGCCCGTAGCGAGGTGTCCACCAGCTGGACGCCCTGTCCACCGCCGACCACCTCCCAGCCGTCCGGCACCTTGTGGACCGGTTTGATCCGTACGACGGCCCCCGCGCCGACGAGCGTACGCAGGTCGGCCCAGGCGGCCGGGTCCGCAGGGTCGGCGAGGGCGGCGAAGGCGTAGACGTCGGCCGGATAGCGGGCGGCGCTGCCGACCCGTTCGGCGAAGCGGGCGTGCGGGCCGTCGAGGGAGGTCCAGACGGCGTTGTCGAGGACGGGGATGTCGGGTACGGCGGCGGGTGCGGGCGGGGCTCCGCCTCCGTGGAGGTCGGTCTGCTGGGCCACGGAGACGGAATCCCTTCCTGATGCGAACGGTCCTAGTTCAACGGGCATGTGGCGCAGGTGACATGACTCGTCATCAGGAGTTGGTGAGCGGCAGACCCGGCGGGTTGACCTCGGACTTCTCCACGGCTTCGTTGGAGAGGTTCCAGGCCTTCAGCCACTCGGCGTACTGGCCGTTCTCGATCAGGTGGTTGATCGCGTCGGCGAGCGGCTTGGCGAGACCGCTGTCCTTCTTGGCGGTCGCGGCGATCAGGCCCTGGAGCGAGTCGCCGGCGCCGGAGAACTGGCCCGCGATACGGGTCGCCTGGGGCGTGTCGGCGGTCTTCGTCACGTGGTAGGCGAGGCTCGGGTTGGGGCCGAAGTAGGCGTCGATCTTGCCGCTGTTCAGCGCCAGGTAGAGGCTGTTGCTCTCCTGGAAGTACTTCACGGTGAGAGGCTTCTTGCCCTCCTTGGCCAGCTTGGCCTTCCACTCCAGGAGGATCTTCTCCTGGTTGGTGCCATTGCCGACGGAGACCGTTTTTCCGGCGAGGCTCTCGTAGTTCCCGTCGAAGGTCCAGGTGTCGTCCTTCTTGGTCTCGAAGGCGAGATCGTCCTTGCGGTAGGAGGCGAACTCGTACTTTTTCTTACGCTCCTCGGTGTCGGTGACGTTGGAGATGGCCACGTCGACCTTTCCGCTGTCGAGCCCGATGAACAGGTTCTCCCAGGTGGAGTTGCGCACCTCGGGTTCGAGGCCGAGGACGGCGGCGATCAGCCGGCCGAAGTCGGGCTCGGAGCCGGTGGCCGTCTTCTGGTCGCTGCCGATGTAGCCGAGCGGCGGGCTGCCGGAGGGCAGGAAGCCGATTCCGATGACGAGTTTGCCGCTCTTCTTGATGTCGGAGGGCAGTTCGGCGCTGATGGACTTCACCTCTGAGACCTTGATCTCGGTCTCCTTGGCCGCGTCGTTGGACAGCCGGCCCACGGTCACCGTTCCTGCGGTGTCGGTGGTCTTGGTGGCGGCCTCGGTCTCGCCCCCGCAGGCGGTGAGGCCGGTGGCGAGGGTGACGACGGCGGTCGCCGCGGTGATGCCGCGCAGCAGACCGCGGCGGGAGAACTGGGAGGGCATGGCTGTCCTTGTCGTTCGAATCGGGTGTGGAGAGGGGCGTGGGGGAAGTTCAGAGGACTTTGCTGAGGAAGTCCCTGGTCCGCTCGTGCCGCGGCTTGTCCAGGACCTCCGCGGGCGGGCCCTGTTCGACGATCCGGCCGTCGTCGATGAAGACGACCCGGTCGGCGATCTCCCGGGCGAAGCCGATCTCGTGGGTGACGATCACCAGCGTGGTGCCGCTGCGTGCCAAGTCCTTGATGACGGCCAGGACTTCGCCGACGAGTTCGGGGTCGAGGGCGGAGGTCGGCTCGTCGAAGAGGATGACGCCGGGGCGCAGGGCGAGAGCACGGGCGATGGCCACGCGCTGCTGCTGTCCGCCCGACAACTGCCGTGGATAGGCGGCCGCCTTGTCGGCCAGGCCGACCCGGTCCAGGAGTTCGCGGGCGAGTTCGTCGGCCTGAGCCCTGCCGAGCCTGCCGGTCGCCACCGGGGCCGCAGCAACGTTCTCCAGCACGGTCAGGTGCGGGAAGAGGTTGAAGTTCTGGAAGACGAAGCCGATGCGGCCCCGCTGGGTGAGGATGGCCCGCTCGCTCAGCTCCTTCAGGCGCTCGCCATGGCGTCGTACGCCGATCAGCTCGCCGTTGACGCTGACGTGCCCGATCTCGGGCTTCTCCAGGTGGTTGATGACTCTGAGCAGCGTGGACTTGCCGGAGCCGGACGGGCCGAGGATCACGGTGACCTCGCCAGGTCGCACGGTCAGGTCGACGCCGTCCAGGACCCGGTGGGCGCCGTACCACTTGTGCACGTCGTGCACCTCGACGGCGGCGGGCGTGGCCGGAAACGTCTCGGTGGTCATACGGCGGCCTCCCTGCGGATGCGGGCGCGCAGGTCGGTCAGGCCGCTCCGCAGCTTCTGCAACGGCGTCGGCGGCAGGGTGCGGGTGGCGCCCCGAGCGTAGTACCGCTCGACGTAGAACTGGATGACGGAGACGACACTGGTGAGGATCAGGTACCAGACGGTGACGGTCAGCAGCAGCGGCACTATGTCACCGGGGTAGGTGGCGCCCATGGTCTGCGCGGTGCCGAAGAGGTCGAGCAGCGACACGTAGAAAACCAGCGAGGTGCTCTTGATCAGGCCGATCAACTGGTTGACGTAGTTCGGGGTGATCGAGCGCAGCGCCTGCGGGAAAACGATTTTGCGGAACTGGTAGCTCTTCGGCAGCCCGAGTGCGGAGGCCGCCTCGTGCTGGCCCTGGTCGACGGAGAGGATGCCGCCGCGGACGACCTCCGCCGCGTAGGCCGCCTCGTTGAGGCTGAGGCCGATGACGGCGACGGCCATGTCGGTGGCGAGGCGCGACTCGTCGAAGGTGAAGAACGCCGGGCCGAAGGGGACGCCCAGGCTGAGCGTCTGGTACAGGGCACTGAAGTTGTAGAGGAACAGCAGGACGACGATCAGCGGGATCGAGCGCAGGGCCCAGATGTAGACCCAGCTGACCGAGCGCAGGACCGGACTTTTCGAGAGCCTGGCGAGGGCGAGCAGCACGCCGCCGAGGAGGCCCAACACCGCGCTGTATGCGGCGACTTCGAGGGTGATGAGGAGTCCGTCGAGGATGGTCGGCCGCAGGAACCAGTAGGCGAAGCGGTCCCACTGGTAGAAGGGGTTGGTGATCAGTCCGTGGACGAACTGGGCCGCGAGGACCAGCACGACCGCGGTGGCGATCCAGCGGCCGGGGCGGCGCAGCGGCAGCACCCGCTGGGCGGTGAGCTGCTTCGACGGGGTGTCGGCGGGCGGCGGTGCCTCGGTCAGGGACACGGCGGCGCCTGGGGGTTCACTCATCAAGGGCTCCGGAAGAGTGTCGAAACCCCAGGCGACGCAGGCGACTTCGGCCGTACGGCGGACGGGGACCGCTCGCCGTTCAGAGGGCACGGAAGACACACGGATGCGCACGACACCGGGGCTGGCGGAGAGAGGGCGGACCGCTGGTGCGGTGCCTCAGGGGTTCAGGGAACCGTCAGCCTCGACGGGAACGCGGCGCCGGATCGGGCCCGGGCCGCGCGCTAACGCGCGCTACACAGTGCGCTGTTGACCCGGAGCAGATCGACGGCGCGGTCGGCGCAGAGCGGCACGCAACCGTGGCGGCGCCATGCGGCCGGCCTCGGGGTTGCGTACATGTCCGTCACCATCGTTCTTCCGGCCCGGTGGGCCTCGTGCTCTTCGGGTGGCCGTAAGTAACGCAGGCCCGGCGGGCCGCTGTCAACGTCAGTCCAGTACATGGGACGCCTGTCCGTCTGTCGATACGGCCTGGTCCGGGACGTGGGAGGCCCAGTCCAGGATCTGTACGGCCGCGCCGGCCGCCTCCAGACCCTGACAATGCGCGTGGTGGCGGCGGGCGATGCCGTCGAGGTCGAGATGGGGGCCGAAGGCGGGGTGGGCGGCCAGGCGGCGCGCGTACGCCCACAGGTGCGGGTGGTCGGCGACGCGGTGTACGGCGGAGGCGTCCAGGTGCCAGCGGTGCACGGTGTCGAGCCGTACCAGGGCGACCCACAACTCGACGTCTGCGGCGGTGAGTTCGTCGCCGAGGACGTACTCCTGTCCGGCGAGCCGGGCGTCCAGCGAGCGCAGGGTGCGCAGCAGAGAGCCGAGCGCGTCGCGGCGTTCCAGGTCGTCGGCGTCGGCGCGTCCGGTGCGCTGCGCGGTGCCGTCTATGCCCTGCTCGCAGAGGCGCGCGACACCTTCGATCTCGGCCTCCGCGCCCTCCGGGTACAGCTCGGGGCGGCCGCCGCCGAAGCGCCGGGCGAGGTCGCGCATGATGTCGGGGGCGTGGGTGCTGACGATGCGTCCGGACCAGTCGTCGCTGAGCACCGGCGCCACGGCCGCTCCGGGATAGCGGTGCGCGCTCGCCTCGTACAGCGGGCGCAGCGCGGAGTGCTCACCGTTCGGGCCGTCGGGCACGGCGGGCAGGAGGGTCACGGGGCAGACGTCCGCCAGGCCGAGGAGGCTGTGGACGACGGCGATGCGCAGGGCGCCCGGACAGGACAGCGACAGATGGAGCCGGTAGCGGCGCGGCACGGCGTAGTGGCCGCTGCGCGCGTCGCAGCCGATCCGGCCCCGGAAGGAGGGCAGGGGCCGCGGCGACGGGACGGCGTTCAGCGCGTGGACGGGCATGGCGGACATGTGTCTCCCCGGGGGTTCTGGTGCGCGATCGCGCGGTGGCGCGTTACGCGGTGGAACGGTGGTTACGCGAGTACACGGACGCGCGAGCGCTGTCGCGTGCCACGTCGGCGGCTCGGGCCGGGTCAGCTCAGGGGGCTTCTCGCGCTGCAGACGCGCAGCAGATCGATGTGACGGCGGGAGGTCAGAAGGAGGGACTGCCGGCGCGTGCGCGGCACACGAGTGACCACCGGCTCCAGGCGCCCCATCATTCCCTACCTGTTCACTAGGAAATACCCCACCTGGAGTGTCGAGCCGACCACGCCACGCGTCAAGAGGGTGTCCGAGGATTGGGAGCGGCGTCCGAGGGATGGACATCGGGGGCCGACGGTCGGGCCGGCGTCCCCCAGGCACCGAGCAGCCGGTGGTCAGTCGCCGTCGCCCTTGGCGCCGAGCATCCGCTCCAGCCGGTCGAACCGCTCGTGCAGGGCGTGCGCGGTCTCGTCGCACAACTCATGGGTCTTGTGCGTGAGTTGGTGACGCTTCTGCTCCCGGCCCACGAACCAGGTGGCGATGGCGGCGGTGACCATGCCGTACGTGGTGATGCCGACGACCATGACGACCGCGCCGACGACGCGGCCCCAGAACGTCACCGGGTAGAAGTCGCCGTAGCCGACGGTCGTGGCCGTCTCGACGGACCACCACAGGGCCTTCGGGTACGAGGTCAGGTTGGCGCGCGGCGCGCCGTGTTCGGCGGCGATCACAGCCCAGGAGCCGAGGAGCATCACCACGACGAGCACGGTGGTTGCGCCGCCCGCCGCCTTCAGATGGAGGGGGCGGCCCCGGCCTTCCCGGCCGAGCAGCAGTTCGACTGCCCTGCTGAGGAATCCGGGCAGCACGCCTCACCCCTCCTTCGAGCCGGGGGGCGCCCCGGGCGGCGCCTTCGGGTCTTCGCGGCGGGCGTGGAGGGCGTGCCGGTCGAGCTCGTAGGCGACCCGGATCAGCGGGACGTGCGTGAACGCCTGCGGGAAGTTGCCCAGTTGACGGCGGGCGCGGGGGTCGTACTCCTCGGCGAGCAGCCCGACGTCGTTGCGCAGGTCCAGCAGTCGCTCGTACAGGGCGCGGGCCTCGTCCTCGCGGCCGATCAGCCGCAGGGCGTCCGCGAGCCAGAAGGAGCAGGCGAGGAAGGCACCCTCGCCGCCGACGAGGCCGTCCGGCGAGTCGGCGACGCCCGCCGAGTAGCGTGCCACGAGCCCGTCGGAGAGGAGTTCGCCCTGTACGGCCTCGATGGTGCCGATCACCCGCGGGTCGTCCGGCGGCAGGAACCCGGTCTGCGGGATCTGCAGCAGCGCGGCGTCGAGTTCGCGGGAGCCGTACGACTGGGTGAAGGTACCCCGTTCCGGGTCGAAGGCCCTCTCGCAGACCTCGCGGTGGATACGGTCGCGGACCGCACGCCATTTCTCCACCGGACCGGGGCGGGAATGTGCCTCGGCCAGCCGGACCGCCCGGTCGAAGGCGACCCAGCACATCACCTTGGAGTGCGTGTAGTGGCGCGGGGCGCCGCGCATCTCCCACAGCCCCTGGTCGGGCTCGGACCAGACCTGCTCCAGGTGTTCCAGGAAGACCGCCTGCAGGGAGATCAGGTGCTGGCGCGGGCGCAGTCCGCAGCCGATGGCCAGATGAACGGCGTCCATCACCTCGCCGGGTACGTCGAGCTGCCGCTGCCCGGCGGCCGCGTTGCCGATCCTCACCGGGCGCGACCCCTCGTAGCCCGGCAGCCAGTCGGCCTCCCACTCGGTGAGCCGCCGCTCCCCCGCGATGCCGTACATGATCTGCACGTCCTCGGGCCGCCCCGCCACCGCCCGCTCCAGCCAGCCCCGCCAGGCGTCCGCCTCGGCCTTGAAGCCGCTGCGCAGCAACGCCTCCAGCGTCATTCCCGCGTCCCGCAGCCAGCAGAAGCGGTAGTCCCAGTTCCGGACGCCCCCGATCTCCTCGGGCAGGGAGGTGGTCGGGGCGGCGACGATGCCGCCGGTCGGCTGGTACGTCAGGGCCTTGAGGGTGATCAGGGAGCGGGCGACGGCGTCGCGGTACGGCCCGTTGTACGTCAGTCTGCGCAGCCAGCGACGCCAGTACGCCTCCGTGGTGCGCAGCGCCTCGAACGCGTCCACCGCTTCCGGTGCGGGCAGATGGGAGGGGTGCCAGGTCAGCACGAAGGGGATCCGTTCGCCTGCCGTGACCGGGAAGACGGCGGTGTGGACGGTGCCGTGGGCGACCGGCCGCACGGGGGTGCGCAGCCACACCGACTCGGGCCCCGCGGTTCCCGTCAGGTGTCCGTTCCGGCGGCGCATCCAGGGCAGGACCCGGCCGTAGTCGAAGCGGAGCCGCAGGTCCATGCGCATGTCGACCGTGCCGGAGAGGCCTTCGACGATGCGTACGACGCTGGGGGCACCGGTCTTCCGGCACGGCATGAAGTCGGTGACCAGGACCTGGCCGCCGGCCGTCTCCCACTCCGTCTCCAGGATCAGCGTGTCGTCCCGGTAGCGGCGGCGGGCGTACGGGCCGTCCTCGTCCGCCGGGGCGATGCGCCAGCGGCCGTTGTCCTCGTCGCCGAGGAGGGCGGCGAAGCAGGCGGGTGAGTCGAAGCGGGGGAGGCAGAGCCAGTCGACGCTGCCGTCCTTGCCGACGAGGGCGGCGGAGAGGAGGTCGCCGATGAGGGCGTAGTCCTCGATGCGGCTGGGTTTGGCGCGGCTGGGTTTGGTGCGGGGGTCGGGGGCGGGTCCTGGCATGGGGTCAGTTTCGGGGGGTTGCGGGTTGGGGGCATGTGGGGTGGGTCGTTCGAGTTGCCGCCGTGGGAGCGTCAGTCGTCTGTCGGCCACGGGCTCCGAAGGGAGAGCCTCCAGGGCGCGGACCAGGTGTTCAATGCTGCCCCTGTGCAGGAGGCGGCCGAGGGCGGTGCGCTACGGGTGGCGGGGGACGAGGCAGGTCAGGGCTGTGCGGCCGTCGGCTGTGTTCTCCGTGGCGAGGGTGGGTCGAGGGCCTGCGGCAGCTCGGGGTGATGGGCGGCGGAGCCGGTCATGGGCCCATCACACCCGTGCGCGGGAGGACTACCCAGGGGCCACCCCGGCTACTCGGCCGAGAGGGTGACCGGGTGGTCGGGGAAGGCGGAGGCCGCGGTTCTTCATCTTCCCGACGGTCGCGGGCAACGCCACGGTAAGGGCCGCTCTCTCGCACGGTCCGAAGCTGCTCACGGCGCACGGTCATCCGGGAGCGGGACGACGGCCTTGTTCCGAGTTCCGAGTTCCAAGATCCAAGTTCCGAGTTCCGACGGCTCAACTGCGACAACGGTGAACGCCCACGGAAAGGACCGGCCCTTGAAAGCCTCGGAGATTTCCCCGACCGAGCGGATCCGCATCCTCGCGGACATCCTCTCCGGCAGGCTCACGGCGAGGGACGCCGCGCGCCGCCACGACCTCCCGGTGCGGGTCGTCCAGCAGTGGCTGCGGGAGATCCCGGTGGCCGCGCCGACGGACCGGGCGGCCCGCGCGGCCGACGACACGGCTCCTCCGCGGGCGGACCGGCGCCCGTTGCCCCGGTGCCGGGTGGTCGTCGACGAGATGGTGCAGGGGCTCGGGCTCTGATTGACCGGGCCCAAGGCCTCTTCTCCTGCGATGACGACCGCTACCCTCCCCGCCATGAAACTGCGGAACACCCGCCCCATGGACATCAGTTCGGCCCACGTCGTCGTCACCGGCGGGTCGAGCGGCATCGGCCTGGCCACGGCCCGGCTGCTGGCGGCACGCGGCGCGAAGCTCTCGCTCATCGCGCGGGGCGCGGACCGCCTGGAGACGGCGGCGAAGGAGGTGTCGGCCGCTGCGACGGACGTGCCGGCCTCGCCGAAGGGGACGTCGGCCGCCGCACAACGGATGTCGGATACCGGACAGCAGGCGCCGGTCGCCGCGCCGGTCGCCGCGCGGGCCGCCGACGTGGCCGATCGGACGGCCCTCACCCGCGCCATCGCCGAGTTGGAGGGCGAACAGGCGCAGCCCTGCGACATCCTGATCACCTCGGCGGGGCTCGCCCGCCCAGGACACTTCCTCGAACTGCCCGACGACGTCTTCCGGCAGATGATCGAGGTCGACTACTTCGGCACGCTCCACGCCATACGTGCGGTCGCCCCCGGCATGGTGGAGCGCGGGCACGGCAGCGTGGTCGCGGTGTCGTCCGCCGCCGGGCTGCTCGGCATCTTCGGCTACAGCGCGTACGGGCCGGCCAAGTTCGCCGTACGCGGGCTCATGGAGTCGGTACGGGCCGAGCTGACCCCGCGCGGGGTGCATGTCGGGGTCGTGTTCCCGCCGGACGTGGACACCCCGCAGCTCGCCGAGGAGAACCGGTGGAAGCCGCAGGAGACCCGTGTGGTCGGCGGCACGATCAAGCCCCTCACGGCGGAGAAGGTCGCCGCGGCGATCGTGAAGGGCATCGATCGGCGGCGCTTCACGATCTGCCCGGACACGGGCACCCGGGCGCTGGCACGCTTCGGCAGTGTGCTCATGCCGCTGCTCAACCGTGAGTTCGACCGCCGGGTCAGGGCGGTTCAGCGGTCGACGACGGGTACCTGATCGGCGCCGAAGGTCAGGCCGCCGCCACCCGGAAGCCGATGTTCCCGGCGGCGCTGTCGGGTGTGTTGGAGGAGCGGGCGGCCACGCGGTAGCGGTTGCAGTAGGAGGCGTGGCACATGTGGGAGCCGCCGCGCATCACCCGGGCCGGGCCGTCGGGAGGCCCCGTCGGGTCCGTGCGCGGGCCGGTGAGGTGGAAGGCCGGGCTGAACCGATCGGCGCACCACTCCCACACATTGCCGACGGTGTTGTACAGGCCGAAGCCGTTGGGCTCGAAAGCGTCGACCGGGGCCGTGGAACGGTAGCCGTCGGCGGCGGTGTTGTCGGTCGGGAAGGTGCCGCGCCAGATGTTGCAGGCATGGCGGCCGTCGGGGGCGAGTTCGTCGCCCCACGGGTAGCGCTTTTGCCGCAGGCCACCGCGGGCCGCGTACTCCCACTCGGCCTCGGTGGGCAGCCGGGTGCCCGACCAGGCGCAGTAGGCCTGCGCGTCGTTCCAGGAGACGTGCACCACCGGGTGGTCGAGGATCGCGTCGACGGAGGAACCGGGCCCCTCCGGCTGCCGCCAGGTGGCGCCCCGGACGCCGCGCCACCACGGGGTTCCGGGGACGCGCGGGGAGACTGCGCGCAGGTCGGCGGGGAGGAACCCCTCGAAGACGAAGGAGAAGTCGAAGTGTTCGGACTCGGTCACGTACCCGGTCGCGTCCACGAAGGTCGCGAACTGTTCGTTGGTGACGGTCTTCGCAGCGATACGGAACGGGCGCAACTCGACCTCACGGACCCGGCCCTCACCGTCCGCCGGGTAACCGACCTCGTCCTCGGTGCCCATCAGGAACGCCCCGCCGGGCAGCGACAGCAACCGCTCGCCGCCCTGCGTCGGCGCCGCCGGAGCCACGCCCGACGGAACATCGACCGGAACATCGGCCGGGCCACCGAGCGGCCCGGCCACCGGCTCGCGGCCGGGAGCGCAGCAAGGCCTGTCGTGTGACATCGCGCTGTCCTCAGGAAGGAAGGGTGGTGTGGTGGTGTCGCTGGTGTGGTGGCGTCGTTGGTTTGGGGCGCGGCCTGCAGAGTAGCCCGAGGCTCGCCCCCAACGCCCGGCCGAGGCATTCCAGATACCAGCACCATGTGACATAGTACTGGCGTGACCGAGCGACTGACCTGCGACGTCGTGGTTGTCGGAGCGGGAATGGTGGGCGCGGCGTGCGCCCTGTACGCGGCCCGGGCGGGTCTGAGCGTCGCCGTGGTGGACCGTGGCCCGGTGGCCGGCGGCACGACCGGCGCCGGTGAGGGCAACCTCCTGGTCTCCGACAAGGAGCCTGGCCCCGAGCTCGAACTCGCCCTGCTGTCCAACCGCTTGTGGGCGGAGCTGGCGGCAGAGCCGGGCCTGGGCGCTGCGTTCGAGTACGAGCAGAAGGGCGGGGTCGTCGTCGCCTCCGCGCCGGAAGGACTCGCCGCGCTCGAACGGTTCGCGGCAGGGCAACGCGCCGCCGGGGTCGAGGCGGTGACCGTCCCCGCACACCGACTCCCGGACCTCGAACCACACTTGGCGCCCCATCTCGTGGGCGGCGTGCACTACCCGCAGGACGCCCAGGTCATGCCCACCCTGGCCGCCGCCCATCTCGTACGGGCCTCCGGCGCCCGACTGCTCACCGGCCGGACCGTGATCGAGGTGCTGCGCACACCGGACGGTGCCGTACGCGGCGTACGGACCGACCGGGGCGACATCCACACCCCGGCTGTCGTGAACGCCGCCGGGACCTGGGGCGGCGATCTGGCCGCGCTCGCCGGAGTCACCCTCCCCGTCCTCCCCCGGCGCGGCTTCGTCCTCGTCACCGAACCGCTGCCGCCGATGGTGCGGCACAAGGTGTACGCCGCCGACTACGTGGCCGACGTGGCCAGCGACTCGGCGGTGCTCCAGACCTCCCCGGTCGTCGAGGGCACGGCCGCCGGGCCCGTGCTGATCGGCGCGAGCCGCGAACGGGTCGGCTTCGACCGGTCGTTCTCGCTGCCGGTCGTACGGGCGCTGGCGGCGGGCGCGACCCGGCTGTTCCCGTTCCTGGAGGGAGTGCGCGCGATGCGGACGTACGTCGGCTTCCGGCCGTACATGCCCGACCATCTGCCGGCGATCGGTCCGGACCCGCGGGTCCCGGGCCTGTTCCACGCCTGCGGCCACGAGGGCGCCGGGATCGGGCTCGCCACCGGCACCGGGCAGCTGATCGCCCAGGCACTCGGCGGCAGGACGCCCGATCTGGACCTCACGCCGTTCCGCCCGGACCGGTTCGAAGAGTACGAGGGGGACGCGACGTGAACCCGCTGGAGCTGGCGCGGGCAGAACCGGGGCCCGCCTTCACCGTCACCCTCGACGGCCGTGAAATGGAGGCACTGCCCGGCCAGACGGTCGCGGCCGCCCTCTGGGCCGTCGGGGTCACGTCCTGGCGCACCACCCGGGGCGAGGGCCGGCCACGCGGGATCTTCTGCGGCATCGGCGTGTGCTTCGACTGCCTGGTCACCGTCAACGACCGCCCCAACCAGCGGGCTTGTCTGGTTCCGGTCCGACCGGGCGACGCGATCCGCACCCAGGAGGGGACGGGCCATGAGCACTGACCGCCCGACACGGGCGGCGAGCCCGCACGTTGCGGAGGGCACCGACGCCCCACGCTCCGGCCTCCCCCACCTCGCGGTCGTCGGCGCGGGCCCGGCCGGCCTCGCCGCGGCACTGGTGGCGGCCGAACAGGGCGTACGGGTCACTGTGATCGATGCCGCGCAGGAACCCGGCGGCCAGTTCTACCGGCAGCCCGCGGCCGGGCTCGGCGCGCGACGCCCGCAGTCCCTGCACCACCAGTGGCGTACCTGGCAGCGGCTGCGCGACGGCCTGGAACGGCATGTCTCCGCCGGGCGCGTCACCCACCTCCCGGACCACCATGTGTGGTGCGTGGAGCGGCGGTCCGACGACCCCCGGCGCTTCACCGTCCACGCCCTGCTCGGCCCCGACCAGGAGGCACCCGTCGAGGTGCGCGCGGACGCCGTCCTCCTCGCGACCGGCGGCTACGAGAAGGTACTGCCCTTCCCCGGCTGGACCCTGCCGGGTGTGGTCACCGCCGGGGGCGCGCAGGCCATGCTGAAGGGCGGGCTCGTGGTGTCCGGCGGTACGGCGGTCGTCTCCGGGACCGGTCCGCTGCTGCTGCCGGTGGCGACCGGGCTCGCGGCGGCGGGCGTCACGGTGGCCGCACTGGTCGAGTCCGCGGACCCCAAGGCCTTGACTCGGCGGGCCGGAGCGCTGGTGGGCCGGGCGGACAAGCTCGCCGAAGGAGCCGGATACGCGGTGGAGTTGCTGCGCCGCAGGGTGCGCACCCTCATGCGCCATACCGTCGTCGAGGCGCACGGTAGCGACCGGTTGGTGGCCGTGACCGTCGCCGCGCTCGACGCCGAGGGGCGCGTCCGGCCCGGCACCGAGCGGCGTATCCCCTGCGACACGCTCGCCGTCGGGCACGGCATGCTTCCGCACACCGACCTCGCCGAGGCACTCGGCTGCCGCGTCGAGTCCGCCGGGATGCGCGTGTGGGTCGACGACGAGCAGCGCACCGATGTGCCGGGTGTCTGGGCGGCGGGCGAGACCACCGGGATCGGCGGCGCGTCCCTCTCCCTCGCCGAGGGGCACATCGCCGGCCGGTCGGCGGCCGCCTGCCTCCAGGGCCGGGTTCCGGACCCGGGCGAGTGGGCGGAGGCCGCCAAGTCCCGTGAAGAACTACGGGGGTTCTTCGCCGTACTCGACGCCGTGTACGTTCCGCCGACGCACTGGACCGAGCAGGTCACCGATGACACCGTCGTCTGCCGGTGCGAGGAGGTCACCGCCGGAGCCGTCCGCCAGGCCGTCGGGGAACTGGGCGCCGGGGACGTCCGGACGGTGAAGCTGCTCACCCGTGCCGGGATGGGCTGGTGTCAGGGTCGGATGTGCGGGCCGGCGGTCGCTGGGATCGCCGGTTGCGCGGAGACCGTGGCCCGGCGGCCGTTCGCGCGACCGGTGCCGCTGGGCGTGCTGGCCCGGGCGGGAGAGGCAGGAAGGACCGAGGACGACGATGACGCCACGCCGTAAGCCCCATAAGACCCATGCACGGCACTCGTAGACCCATGCACGGCACTCGCAAGGCACCAACCCGCACTCGAAAGACCCTTCGCCGCCAGTAATATGTCACACCCCATTGAGAGGGAATCCGAGATGACCACCACCGAGAACCGTCCCTGGCGCGGCGTCCTCGTCGCCACCGCGCTCCCCCTCCGCGACGATCTCTCCGTAGACCACGACAAGTACGCCGAGCACTGCGCCTGGCTGGTCGAGAACGGCTGTGACGGTGTCGTGCCGAACGGCTCCCTCGGCGAGTACCAGGTGCTGACGCCCGAGGAGCGCGCCAAGGTCGTCGAGACGGCCGTCGCCGCGATCGGCGGCGCACGGGTGATGCCCGGGGTCGCCGCGTACGGGTCCGCCGAGTCCCGGCGCTGGGCCGAGCAGGCGCGGGACGCGGGCTGCGCCTCGGTGATGCTGCTGCCGCCGAACGCGTACCGCGCCGACGAGCGGTCGGTGCTCGCGCACTACGCGGAGGTCGCGAAGGCGGGCGTCCCGGTCGTGGCGTACAACAACCCGATCGACACCAAGGTCGACCTCGTCCCCGAACTGCTCGCCAAGCTGCACGGCGAGGGATGCATCCGGGCCGTGAAGGAGTTCTCCGGCGATGTCCGCCGGGCGTACCGGCTCGCCGAACTCGCCCCGGAACTCGATCTGTTGATCGGCGCGGACGACGTGCTGCTGGAGCTGGCGCTGGCGGGCGCGAAGGGCTGGGTGGCCGGCTATCCGAACGCGCTGCCCGCCGCGACGGTCGAGCTGTACCACGCGGCGGTGGACGGCGACCTCGCGACGGCGAAGGGGTTGTACGCGCAGTTGCACCCGCTGCTGCGCTGGGACTCGAAGGTCGAGTTCGTGCAGGCCATCAAGTTGTCGATGGACATCGTGGGCCGGCACGGGGGACGCTGCCGTCCGCCTCGGGTGGAGCTGCTGCCGGAGCAGGAGGCCGTGATCCGGGCGGCCACCGAGAAGGCCGTCGCGGCGGGGCTCGCGTAACCCGCGCGAAAAGGAGACGGAAGGAGACCGGATCATGCGCAGCAAACTCGTCCTGCACGCCGTCGACTCGCACACCGAGGGCATGCCCACCCGGGTGATCACCGGCGGGATCGGCACGATCCCCGGCGCGACCATGAACGAACGCCGACTGTGGTTCCGTGAACACCGCGACGACGTCAAGCAGTTGCTGATGAACGAGCCGCGCGGCCACGCGGCGATGAGCGGCGCGATCCTCCAGCCGCCGACCCGCCCCGACTGCGACTACGGCGTCGTCTACATCGAGGTCTCCGGCTATCTGCCCATGTGCGGCCACGGCACGATCGGGGTCGCGACCGTGCTCGTCGAGACCGGCATGGTCGAGGTCGTCGAGCCGGTCACCACCATCCGACTCGACACCCCGGCGGGCCTCGTCGTGGCCGAGGTGGCGGTGGAGGACGGCGCGGCCAAGGCGGTCACCCTGCAGAACGTGCCGTCGTTCTCCGTCGGCCTCGACCGTAAAATCGCACTCGCCGACGGGCGGACGGTGACATATGACCTCGCGTACGGCGGCAACTTCTACGCCATCGTGCCGCTGGAGCAGTTCGGACTGCCCTTCGACCGCGACCGCAAGGACGACATCCTGCGGGCGGGCCTCGCCCTGATGGAGGCCGTCAACACCGAGGGGGAGCCGGTCCACCCGGAGGACCCGTCGATCCACGGCCTGCACCACGTCCACCTGTACGCCCCCGGCGCCACCGCCCGGCACTCACGCCACGCGATGGCCATCCACCCCGGCTGGTTCGACCGCTCGCCCTGCGGAACGGGCACCAGCGCGCGCATGGCGCAGCTGCACGCGCGGGGCGAACTCCCGCTGCACACCGAGTTCGTGAACGAGTCCTTCATCGGCACCCGGTTCACGGGGCGGCTGCTCGGCGAGACCGAGGTGGCCGGTGTCCCGGCCGTGCTGCCCAGCTTCACCGGCCGCGCCTGGATCACCGGCACCGCCCAGTATCTGCTCGACCCGTCCGACCCGTTCCCGTCCGGATTCGTCCTCTAGGATTCCGGGACTTCAGGACTCCAGGAGAGACCGCATGCCTCCCATGGCCTCGCAGCGCACCGGCGCCCCGTCCGCCTCCGCCACTGCCGCCACCGCTCCCCCGGCCCCCGCCCTGCCGGTGCTCGGCGGCAAGAAGAGCAGCTACCGCGAGCGGGTCGCCGACGCGTTGCGGGCCGCGCTGATCGCCGGTGAGCTGCGGCCGGGCGAGGTGTACTCCGCGCCCGCGCTCGCCGCCCGCTTCGGTGTCTCAGCGACGCCGGTGCGCGAGGCCATGCTGGATCTGGCCAAGGAGGGCCTGGTCGACACCGTGCCCAACAAGGGGTTCCGGGTCACCGCCGTCACCGAGAAGCAGCTCGACGAGTACACCCACGTCCGCTCGCTCATCGAGATCCCGACCACTGTCGGCCTGGCCCGGACCGCCGACCCGGTCTCCCTGGAGGCGCTGAGGCCCGCCGCCCGGGAGATCGTCGCCGCGGCGGCCGCCGGGGATCTCATCGCGTACGTCGAGGCCGACACCCGCTTCCATCTCGGTCTGCTCGCCCTCGCGGGCAACGCCCACCTCGTCGAGGTGGTCGGCGACCTGCGCAAACGCGCCCGGCTCTACGGCCTGACCGCGCTCGCCGAGTCGGGCCGGCTGCTGTCCTCGGCGCAGGAGCACCTGGAACTCCTGGACGCCCTCCTCGACCGCGACGAGGCCGCCGTAAGCGCGGTGATGACCCGCCACCTCGGTCATGTGCGGGGAATGTGGGCCGCGCACGACTGATCCGACAACACGGCCACAGGAGCGGGACGGCTGATCACCGGCGCCGCGTGCGAGCGAGCGAGACGACTGATCACCCACGCCGCGCATGCGAGCGGGACGACGGGGGCATCTCTGACAGGTGTGATCGGAGCGACGCGCGCTCCGGCTGACGTTGAAAGTATGATCAGCCAATGTCTGACATGACCGAAACCACGCCCGGCTGGCTGCCGTCCGACGAGCTCGAATCGGCGCGCGCCCGGATGCCGATCCTGTACGTCGAGGCCGTGCCCGTGCGCGTCGACGACAGCGGCGAAGTCACCAGCATCGGGCTGCTGCTGCGCATCGGCCCGGACGGGACGGTCAGCCGCAATCTGGTCTCCGGCCGCGTGATGCACCACGAGCGGGTGCGTGACGCGCTCCTGCGTCACCTGGAAAAGGACCTCGGGCCCGTGGCACTGCCCCGCGTCCCGTCCGCCCTGCAGCCCTTCACCGTCGCCGAGTACTTCCCGACGCAGGGCATCACCCCGTTCCACGACCCGCGCCAGCACGCGGTCTCCCTCGCCTACATCGTCCCGGTGTCCGGTGACTGCCGCCCCCGGCAGGACGCGCTCGACCTGGTGTGGTTCAGCCCCCAGGAGGCGGCGTCGGCCTCCGTCCAGAGCGAGATGCCGGGCGGCCAGGGAGTCCTGCTGAAGCAGGCCCTGGCACACGTGGGCTGCCTGTCCTAGCCGAGAACGGGTCGTGCCGGCCGGGGCTCAGGGCCTTGGTTCGAGATACGTGTCGTGCGCGATCCGGCTCAGCCTCTGTGCGGCGGGCGCCGCCAGTTCGGTCGCCGTGTCGCGGGCGACGGCGGCGCGGCCCGCTTCGCCGAGGGCGTCGGCGAGACGGGCCTGGCCGAGCCAGTTGTAGGGGCTGTGCGGGCTGAGGCCGGTTCGTTCGCCGAGCAGGAGCCGGGCCAGGTCGTCCCGTCGCGCGCGGATGGCCGCCTCCAGAAGGGTCCGCTGGATCGCGTCCCGCTGGGCGTGGCTGCCACCGAAGGTCTGCAGTCGGCGGCGGATGGGCCAGAGCAGCTCCACCACCGCCCGGTAGTCCTCACGGGCGTACGCCACCAGCGCCTCGCACACGGGCAGGCCGATCTCGCCGGTCATCACACGGTTGGTGTCGGGCCGCCCGCCCTGCCGGGCCGCCCGCAGCCAGCGCCGCCGGTCGGCGACGAACTCGTCCGCCGTCTCCAGCCGGCCCGCTCCCGCGAAGGCCATGACGGCGTGCACGTCGTTGAAGGCGTAGAACGGCGGGTCCTCGCGCGCGGCCCACGCGTCGGCCAGAGTCCCCCAACGGGGGCCCTCGTCCAGGTCGGCCAGGAGGAACCGCCACAACAGCGAGGCGGCGTCGAGGAGTTCCATGACGAACCCGGTCGAGTCCTTGTGGTGCAGTACGGCGTCGTAGATCCGCAGAGCGGTCCCGGTGTCGCCCGCCTCCAGCGCGTACAGGGCGTAGTGCCACCAGCTGTGCACCGTCAGCAGACTGCCGCTCGCCCAGTCGTCGAGGCGCGCGTCGAGAAAGTCGAGCCCCTCGACGAACCGCCCCTGCATCTCATGCACGTGGACGACCGCGTGGATGGCCCAGATGTCACGGGAGTTCCGCTCCACGGCGGCCCGGGCCACCTCCTGGGCCCGGCCGTAGTGCCCCGACTCCTCCAGACCGAACGCGTACATGCCCAGCAGCGGCCCGCGGTGGGGGTCGTCCGCGTCCCACGCGGGCAGGGCCCCGCCGATCCGGTCGCGCAGCCGCGTCGCGTCCCCCGTGAAGAAGTCGAGCTGATGGCCGACCGCCAGGGCGAGCGGATCACGCGGGCACTCCACGACCAGCTCTTCCAGGACCTGCCCGGCCCGCCCCAGATCACCCCCGAGCCAGGCCTCCGCCGCCACCATGTGCATACGCTCCCGCCGGGGCAGCGCCGCATGGTCCAGCCCGGCGCTGAAATCCGCGAACCGACGGCCCGCCTCGGCGGCGTCCCGCGACTCGGTCCCCAGCACTCCCAGATACGCCGCGAACGCCTGGGCCAGCGGCGCCCCCGGGCACGCGGCCACCGCGTCGGCGACGGCGGTCGGGAACTCGGGCCGGAAGAACAACAGCCCCTCCACCGCCCGGTCCAGGTGCTCCGCCCCTTCGGCGGTGCACTCGTACAGGCGGTTGCCGTACCGGTCGGTCACCATGGCAGTTCATCTCCGGCGCGTAGCGAGTGGCGTCGGCCCGTGTGCGCCGACCCGTGACGGCACGGATCACCGCACCGTCCCCATCAAAGCGACGACACTCCGCCCAGTCCACCGAGCACCCCGACACCGCCGGAAAGCGCCCCTCCCTCCCCCCGGCCCGGAAGATCCCGATCATCGAGTCCAGGTACCCCATGACCGCAGGCGTCGGGGTGGCCCGCGCCTTGATCCGCGACTCGATGACCTCGGGCGCCCACGGGTGGCGCAGCAGCATGCGGCGGGCCGACAGCACCCGCCTGCCAATGGCGGCCTTCCAGTCGGTGTCGCCGGCCGGCGGGTCGATCTCACCGACGAGGACGTCGATCATGCCGTCCAGCAACTCGTTCTTGTTGGCCACGTGCTTGTACAGGGCCATGGGCACGACGCCGAGCGCCTGCGCGATCTTGCGCATGCTCAACGCCTCGACTCCACCTTCGTCGGCCAGGGCGACGGCAGCGCCCAGAACCCGGCCCCCCTGCTCAAGGGCGCGCGCGGCTGCGCGGCGGAGCCCGCCTGCGTGCTCGTCTCCACGATCCCCTCTCGTACGGGCAGGGCCCGACAGCCGCCCGCCCTTCCATCTGGACGAAGGTACAGCGCCACCCGGCGCACTCCCACAGCAGGCATCCGCCATGCACCGACGACATGACGGCAGGAGGCCGCCCACACCAGCCGTCTCTTGAGTCGCCGGGTACATGGATGCGGATCGTGGCCGGTGTGGTGCACGTCATTCCGCCCTCACTGGATGCGTAAGGTTCGCTCCGGTCGCCGGGTCGAACACGTGAGCCTTGGCCATGTCGACCTGCAGCTCTACCGGTTCGCCCTCGCGGGCACGCGTGGCGGCGTCCAGACGGGCCACGATGTGATGGGTGTCGGCGCCGGTGTCGCGCAAACCCGAGTCCTTGGCGAGCTCCTCCAGTTCGGCGGTCGTCGCGGGCCCGCCCTCCGCGGTGAAGTAGACATACACATCGGAGCCCAGTGACTCCAGTACCTCCACGGTGGCGGTGAAGACCGGGCCCGTCCGGTCCCGGTCGTGTGACAGGGCCACGTCCTCGAACGCCTCCGGTCGCAGCCCGACGATGACCTCGCGAGGCGCGTTCTGCCTTTCCAGCGCCTGCCTCGTACGGTCGTCCAGGGTCAGGTCGCCCAGGGGCGAGCGCAGGGCACCGTCCTCCAGAGTGGCGTTCAGGAAGTTCATCGCCGGGGAGCCGATGAAGCCCGCGACGAAGATGTTGCGCGGCAGGTCGTACAGCTCGGCAGGTGTGCCGATCTGCTGGACCAGGCCCTGTCTCATGACGACGACCCGGTCGCCGAGCGTCATCGCCTCGGTCTGGTCGTGGGTGACGTACACGGTGGTCGTGCCGAGACGCCGCTGCAGCCGGGAGATCTGAGTGCGCATCTGTACCCGGAGCTTGGCGTCCAGGTTGGACAACGGCTCGTCCATCAGGAACGCCTTGGGATCACGGACGATCGCCCGCCCCATGGCCACCCGCTGGCGCTGACCGCCCGAGAGGTTGGCGGGCTTGCGGTCCAGGTGCTCGGTGAGGTCGAGGATCCGGGCGGCTTCCGTCACCTTGGCGTCGATGGTGTCCTTGTCCACCTTGGCCAGGCGCAGCGGGAAGCCCATGTTCTCCCGGACGTTCATGTGCGGGTACAGGGCATAGCTCTGGAACACCATGGCGACGTCGCGTTCCTTGGGAGCGAGGTCGTTGACGACTCGGTCTCCGATGCGGAGGGTGCCCTCGGTGATGTCCTCGAGTCCGGCGATCATGTTCAGGGTGGTGGACTTGCCGCATCCCGACGGACCGACAAGGATCACGAACTCGCCGTCGGCGATCTCGAGGTCCACGTCCTTCACGGCGAGGGCCCCGTCGGGAAAGCGCTTGGTGACTCCCTCGAGGATGATCTCGGCCATGGATGGTGCCTCCTTGCCTTCATGCCTTCATGCCTTCATGCCTTCCGGGTCCGGGTACCGCGGTCGGTGTCACGGACCGGTGGCCTGTCCGGCGCGGTCGGCCCGTTCACCCCTTGACCGCCCCGGAGGTCAGTCCGGCGACGATCCGCCGCTGGAAGAACAGGACGAAAACGATGATCGGGATGGTGATGACCACAGCGGCGGCGGCGATCGACCCTGTGGGCTGCTGGAACTGGGAGCTCCCGGTGAAGAACGCGATCGCGGCCGGCACTGTGCGCGCGGACTCGGTGGACGTCAGCGAGATCGCGAACAGGAAGTCGTTCCAGCAGAAGATGAACACGAGAATGGCCGTGGTGAACACGCCCGGCGCGGCCAGCGGCACGATGACCATCCGGAAGGCCTGCGCGGGCGTCGCCCCGTCGACCTTGGCGGCCTTCTCCAGATCCCAGGGGATCTCCCGGAAGAAGGCCGACAGGGTGTAGATCGCGAGCGGCAGGGAGAAGGTCATGTACGGGATGATCAGCCCGACCCAGGTGTCGAAGATCCCGATGATCCGCTCGATGTTGAACAGCGGTGACACCAGGGAGATCGGGGGGAACATGGCGATCAGCAGTGACATGCCGATGAGCACCCGCTTGCCGGGGAAGCGCAGCCTGGCCACCGCGTAGGCGGCCATGGTGCCCAGCGCCACCGCGATCACCGTGGCGATCAGGGCGATACCGATCGAGTTGATCAGCGCACGGGTGAACTCGGCGGTCTCGAAGATGCCCCGGTAGTTCTCCCAGGTCCAGTCCGTGGGGATGTAGTTGCCGTCCGTCAGGGTGGTGGGGTCCTTGAACGACAGCGCGGCGATCCACCACACGGGGAACAGGGCATACAGCACCACCACCACGTTGATGACGCCCCATCGGGCGGCGTGCGTCTTTCCTACCTCGGCCATCAGCGCTTCACCTCCGCGCCGGGTGCGGCGGTGCCGAACAGTTTGACGAAGGTGAAGGCGATGATCCCGACGCAGATGAAGATCAGGACCGAGATCGCCGACCCGATGCCCAGGTTCAGCGCGGTGAACAGGTTGTCGTACCCGAGGATCGACAGAGAGCCGGTCCCCTGGGCGCCCGCGGTCAGGACGTAGATGTTGTCGAAGATCCGGAACGCGTCCAGCGTGCGGAAGAGCAGTGCCACCAGGATCGCCGGCTTCATCAGCGGCACCATGATCTTGGTGAAACGCTGCCAGCCGGTGGCACCGTCCACCATGGCCGCCTTCAGGGTCTCCTCGGGGACCAGCGCGAGGCCCGCGAGCAGCAGCAGGGCCATGAACGGCGTCGTCTTCCACACCTCGGCGAGGATGATCAGCCAGAGGGCGGGCCACTGTTCGGTCAGCGGGGCCTCTCCGCTGGGCAACAACTCGGCGAGGTATCCGAGGTCCGGGGTCCAGGCGTACTGCCAGGAGAAGGCGGCGACCACGGTGACGATCCCGTACGGAACGAGGACCGACGTGCGGACGACGCCGCGCCAGAAGATCGTGCGGTGCATCACCAGGGCGAGCCCCATTCCGAGGACCAGTTCGATCGCCACGGACACGGCGGTGATGAACAGCGTGACCCAGAAGGCGTCCCACCAGAACGGGGAGGACAGCACCGCCCCGTAGTTGCTCAGGCCCACGAACTCCGCCCGTCCGGGAAAACGCAGGTCGTACCGCTGGAGGGACAGATAGACGGCGTACCCGATGGGGTAGGCCGTCACGGCGATCATGACGACGACCGCGGGCGCGCAGAGCAGCCAGCCGAGCCGCCGCTCCTGCCTGGCGCCCGCCGAGAGCGCCGCCCGGTCCGGCCCCGCCTGCTCCGTCTCCGCCTCGGGGGGCGGCGGGGTTCCGGCCGGTTGCGCCCGCGTGCTCATCTGGGGCCGTCCGAGGACGAGGCCCGCGCGCTGCGGCGTCGGCTGACCAAGTGGTGCGGGAGGAGGTGGTTCACGGGATCACACCCTCGGATCGCAGGGCATCGTCGATCTGCTCCCTGATGGTGTCGACGGAGCTTTCCGGTTCGATCCCGGACGGTGGAGACAGCGTGTGGGAGACCGCGATCGACACGTTCTGGTAGGCCGGAGTGAGCGGGCGCACGCTCGCCGATTCCAGGGCCGCCAGCACCTCCTTGGAAAAGGGGTACTCCTTCATGAACGCGGGCTCGTCGTACAGGGCGCGCAGGGTGGGGGGCAGACCGCCCTCGAGCGCGGCGGTGAGCTGGTTGTCCCGGTTGCGCAGGCACAGCGCCGCCTCGAAGGCCAGGTCGGGGTGGCGCGAGTAGGCGCTCACCGCCAGATCGATGCCGCCGATGGTGGGCCGTGCGGGGCGGTTCGCGTCGACGCGAGGGTACGGCGCCCAGCGGAAGTCCTTGAACAGCTCGGGGTTGTTCGCCTTCATCGACGGATAGACGAACGGGTAGTTGAGCTCGAACGCGGCCACCCCCGACTCCATGGAGAGGCGGTTCTGGTCCTCCATCTGGTTGGGCAGGGAGGGGTCCGCGGCCGGGGACTTCGCCAGATCGCGCATGATTTCGGCGGCCCGCACGGCAGGAGGACCGAGGGAGGGCTCGGTCGCGCTCGCGTTGAGGATGGAGCCGCCCGCACTGTTGATCAGCGTGTTGAACCAGACGGTCAGGCCCTCGTACTGGGCTCCCTGGATCTCCACGAAGTGCGGTTTGCCCTGCCGGGCGAGGGCTTCGGCCATGTCCAGCATCTCGGCCCAGGTCCTGGGTGGGGTGGGCACCAGGTCCTTGCGGTACCACAGGAGCTGGGTGTTGGTGTTGTACGGGACGGCGTACAGCTTGCCTTTCCAGGTCGAGGTCTGCAGCGGTACGCGCAGGGTCCCCTCGACGGCCTGCCGCTTCGCCGTCCCCGTCCATTCCCGGATCCAGCGTGCCTCGGCGAACTCCGCCGCCCAGGTGACGTCCAGGCCCAGGATGTCGAGCGAGTCGTCCTCGGCGGCGAGCCTGCGGACGAGCTGCTGGCGCTGGCCGTCCGCGGCACGCGGGAGCTTGTTGTAGCTGATCCTGTAGCGGCCGCCCGACGCCTGGCTGCACCGGTCGGCCGCCTTCTGGAGCGCACCGGAGTCGTCCGGGAAGTTGTACCAGTTGAGGGTGGGCCTACCGGAACCCTCGTCACTGCCACAAGCGGCGAGCACCGACGCCAGCAACGGCAGTACGGCGAACGCCCGCAGCCATCGCGTCCCTCCGGGACGTCCCTTCTGACCCGAAACGGGCCGGCAGCCGCACCTCGCGTGCACGCGCTCCACACCTCGCTTCCGGACGGTGGCACGGGACTCGGACCTCGCAGCGTTTCCCTCCCGACGAACACTAAAGACCGCATAAAGCAAGATCAAGCACATATCCCCTTAAAGCCCGATAAAGGATCGACCGGGCGAACCTGTGGGCCCGGAAGGGGGGACGGTTGTCTTCGGCTGCTCCCTACTGCTCTGCGGCCGGCGGTGGGTCGCGGGGTGTCACTCAGGTGACCGGCGGTGGCCCGGCCCGCGCCGCTGGTGGAACGGATGGAAGAGTCCACCGACCCCGATGGGGGCGCCAGTTGGGCGCTGCCATGCATGTCGGCCCAGACGCGGCATCAAGGGAAACGTTCGCGCAAGTCAGAACGCTTGACCATCGCCCCGGTAACGCACCCGACCGAGTCAAGGTGCGTTACACAACCGCGCCATGGCGCTCGGTCTCCATCTGGTCCCCCAGAACGACCAAGAGGCCACTTCCGATCAACCGGAAATGACCTCCGACCTGCTACTTCGCAAGTCGGGACGACAGGATTTGAACCTGCGACCCCTTGACCCCCAGTCAAGTGCGCTACCAAGCTGCGCCACGTCCCGTTGCCCGTCTGACCTGGGGTTTCCCCTGGCTGAACGTGCACGGAAACAATACCGCACTCGGGCCGGTGGTCGCGCACTCGTTTATCGAGGGGGGAGGGTCTCCGCCGCTGCCGCTTGACCTGAAGTCTGGTTGAGGTTGCAGGCTCGTCGGTGTGACGGCGACAGCGGAACGTACATACGGGTTCGAGGATCTGCCCGGCCTGATGGGGCTGATGACGGGGGCCGAGAAGCACGGGCCGGCGGCCACGTCCACGCTGGACGTGTTGTGGGTGCTCTACGACCGGGTGCTGCGGGTGGCGCCGGGACGGATGGACGACCTGGAGCGGGACCGGTTCCTGTTGTCGAAAGGGCACGGACCCATGGCGTACTACGCGGTCCTCGCGGCGAAGGGGTTCGTGCCGGCCGACTGGCTGCCCGGCTTCGGCTCGTACGACTCGCCGCTCGGCCACCACCCGGACCGGGTGCTGGTGCCGGGCGCGGAGATCGGCAGCGGGTCGCTCGGGCACGGGCTGCCGATCGCGGTCGGGACGGCGCTCGGGCTGCGGGCCCGGCGGCGCTTCGACCCGGCGGTGTGGGTGCTGATCGGGGACGCGGAGCTGGACGAGGGCAGCAACCACGAGGCGATCGCGTACGCCGGACCGGCCGGGCTCGACCGGCTGCACACCGTCGTGATCGACAACTCCTCCGCCAGCCATGCCCTGCCGGGCGGGATCGCCACGCGGTTCGAGGCGGCGGGCTGGTCCGCCGAGACCGTGGACGGGCGGAATCACGAGGCGCTGTACGCCGCCTTCACCGCGCCGCATCCGGGCCGGCCGCGTGTCGTGGTGGCCCGTGTCGAGCCGAAGAACGCCTGAGCCCCGAGTTCCCTCAACCCCGCTGAAAGGACAGAGACTTCATGGACACCATGCGTGACCGTCTCGCCCCCGTCGTCTCCCGGCTGCTCGACGAGGATCCCCGGGTCGCGGTGGTCCTCGCCGAGATCGGCAAGGACGGCTTCGCGGAAGCGATGCGCAGGCATCCGGACCGGGTGATCAACGTCGGCATCCGGGAGCAGTTGCTGGTCGGCGCGGGTGCGGGCCTGGCGCTGGCCGGAATGCGGCCCGTGCTGCACACCTTCGCAAGCTTCCTGGTGGAGCGGCCCTTCGAGCAGGTGAAGCTGGATCTGGGGCACCAGGACGTGGGCGCGGTGCTGGTCAGCGCCGCCGCCTCCTTCGACTGGCCCGCAGGCGGCTACACCCACATGGCACCCGGTGACGTGGCCCTGCTCGACACGCTCGACGGCTGGACGGTGCACGTGCCGGGGCATCCCGACGAGGCCGAGACCCTGCTCCGGCACGCGGTCGGCGTCGGCGAGGGCAAGGACGACAAGGTCTACGTACGGCTGTCCGCGCAGTCCAACGGGCGGGCGCTGGCCGTGGACGGGCAGCGGTTCAGCACCGTGCGCGAGGGGCACCGCGGGGTCGTCGTCGCCGTCGGGCCGATGCTCGACTCCGTCCTCGCGGCCACGGACGGGCTCGACGTGACCGTGCTGTACGCGACCACCGTCCGCCCCTTCGACTCGGCCGCGCTGCGCCGGGCCACCGAATCGGCGGGCACGGATGTCGTTCTCGTCGAGCCGTACCTGGCGGGTACCTCGACGGCCGCCGCGAGCGACGCCCTCGCCCATGTGCCGCACCGGGTGCTCGGACTGGGGGTGGGACGGGGGGAGCTGCGGCGGTACGGGCAGATCGAGGAGCATGTGGCCGCGCACGGGTTGGATGCGGCCTCGCTGCAGGAGCGGATCGCCGGGTTCCTGTGGTAGCCGACCGTGCCCCCAAGGCGGCCGACCGGCGCGTCAGTCGGCCGCTGGGAGCCCCAACTCCGGGTGGGCGCCGAGGAGTCCGGTCGGGGCCGCCTGGCGCCAGGAGTCGGCGAGGATGTCGCGCAGCTCGGGCTCGTCCTCCAGGGCGGAGAGCCGCACCCTCACCCACGCGAACCCTGCCTCGTGGTCGGCGATCCAGAACTTGTCGGGCTCGGCGAGGACCAACTCGTCGCGCTCCTCCTTCGGGCAGCGCACGGCCATGGACGTCTCGTCCTCCGGCAAGGTCGCGAACATCTTCCCCGCCACCCGGAAGGTGGGCATGTTCCAGGCGACCTTCTCCGTGGTGTCCGGCAGGGAGAGGGCGGCACGTCGTACGTCTTCGGCATCCGGCATGAGACGCACCGTAGCGGTCACCACTGACAATCACCCGGTGGGAGCCGGTGCCTAACCATGCCGACGACGCCGAGCGACACGTCTATGCGGAGGCGCCGGCCCCCACCTGCTTGTAGTAGATCGACGTCGGCCGCAGCGTCCCGCGCGGGTCCGCCGCGTAGTCCGGGATCGTTCCGATCCGGGTCCAGCCCGCCCTGTCGTAGAGGCGCTCGGCCGGGCTGTCCGTCTCGGTGTCCAGGTGGAGCAGGGTGGCGCCCGCGTCGACGGCGGCCCGTTCGGCTGTCGCGAGGAGCGCCCGGCCCAGGCCCTGTCCACGGCCCTGCCGGTGGACCATCAGCTTGACGAGCTCCGCCCGGTGGCGGCTGTTGGGCTTGTCCGGGAAGACGAGACCGACCGTGCCGACCACCCGGTCACCGTCACAGGCGACCCACACGGCCAGCCCGCCGGCCGACGCCGCCTCGACGCGTTCCTGCCACCAGGCGACGGCCGCCGCCCGGTCGAGCGGCGCGAGGAATCCGATCGAGGCACCGCCGTTCACGGTGTCGACCAACAGATCCGCCAACTCCTCTATTGAGGAACGGAGTTGTGGGCCGTCGGGCCGGAAGATCACAGGCCCGGACGCAGGCGAGGACCCGGTCACGGACTCGAAGTCGAACGCGGGATCAGTCACCGGCTCACTCACGGCTTCACCACCACCAGCGCGTACCGCACGCCCTCGGGTCCCGGGCACCGGAACCGCGTCGCCCCCCACACCCGCATCCGCAGACAGTCCCCGGCGGTCAACCGGTGCTCGACGTCCCGGTCGGTGACATGGAGGGTGCCGTCCAGGACCCAGATGTGCTGTTCGAGGCCGGGCACGGACGGCCCGTCGTAGGCGATGTCCGCGCCCGCCGCGAGCCGTCCCTCGACGAGTTCACCGCGCAACCCGTCCGCCGACGGCGACACGGAACGCCGTACGAATCCGGCGGCCCTGTCCTTCCATACGGCCTGCTCCCCCGCGCGCACGACGGAGACGGGCTCGGACTCGACCTCACTGAGCAGCTGGGACATCGTCCGGCCGTACACATGACAGAGGCGGTTCAGGAGCGCCGCCGTGGGGCTGGTCTCCGCGCGCTCGGCCCGGGAGAGGGTCGAGCGGCTCACACCGCTACGGTCCGCCAACTCCCCCAGGGACCAAGCGTGTTCGGCCCGCAGCTCGGCCAGACGAGCGGCCAGACGGAGGTCTACGGGGTCAAGTACCGTCACTTCCTCGACGCTTCCCATATTCGGGATAATATCCCGAATGCGAGACAACCGCATACGACACACGCTCCCTACGCTGTGCGCCGTCTCACTCCGCCGCCTCTCCCAGCGCCTCCAGCACCGGCCGGATCAGCGGATGCCCCTCCGCGCCACGGCGTACGGCGGCGAAGACGCGACGCGTGGGGGCCACTCCGTCGACGGGGCGCACGACCACGCCCGTGAGGTCCATGCCGCGCAGCGCCGAGCGGGGTACGAGGGCGACGCCCGCGTCGGCGGAGGCGAGGGCGACGACAGCGCGGAAGTCGTCGGAGGAGTGTTCGAGGCGGGGCTGGAAGCCGGCGTTCTCGCAGGCGAGGACGACCACGTCGTGGCAGGGGTTGCCGGGGTAGGGGCCGATCCAGGGGTCCTTGGCCAGGTCGGCGAGCGGCACCTCGGCCGTGCCGGCGAGGCGGTGGCTGACGGGCACGACCGCGTCGAAGGGCTCGGCGTACAGGGCGACATGGGTGAGGCGGGGGTCGTCCGCGGCCGGGGCGCCCCGGTACTCGACGGCGACGGCGATGTCGACCTGGCGGTCCAGGACCATCGGGAGGCTGGCGTCGCCCTCGGCGTCCTGGACGCGGATGCGGATGCCGGGCGCGGACTCGGCGAGGCGGGCCAGCGCGGGCGCGACGACCTGGGCGATGCCGGTGGCGAAGGAGGCGACCGTGACGGTGCCGGCCGCGCCCGAGCTGTACGCGGCCAGTTCCGCCGCCGCCTGCTCCAGCTGGGCGAGGACCGCGTTGGTGTGGCCGAGCAGGATCTCGCCGGCCGGGGTCAGCCGTACGCCCTTCGCGCCGCGCTCGACCAGGCGGTGGCCCGTCTCCTGTTCCAGTGCGGTCAGCTGCTGGGAGACGGCGGACGGGGTGAGGTACAGCGCGGCGGCAGCCGCCGTCACCGTGCGGTGGTCGGCCACCGCACGAAGGATGTGGAGCCGCCGCGCTTCGATCATGAGACCGATTCTCTCAAATGCGCGCTTTCCCCCTGAACCGCTCCGCTCAGGCCTCCAGCACGGCCCGCGCCGCCACGAACGCGTCCACCGCCCGGTTGACGTCCGCCGTCGAGTGCGCGGCGGAGAGCTGGACGCGGATGCGTGCCTGGCCCTGCGGGACGACCGGGTAGGAGAAGCCGATCACGTACACACCGCGCTCCAGGAGCAGCTCCGCCAGGCGGCCCGCCTTCGCCGCGTCGCCGATCATGACGGGGGCGATGGGGTGGTCGCCGGGGAGGATGTCGAAGCCCTCCTCGGTCATCCGGCTGCGGAACAGCACGGTGTTCTCGGCGAGGCGGACGCGCAGGTCGTCGGCCGACTCCAGGAGGTCGAGCACCTTCAGGGAGGCCGCCGCGATCACCGGGGCGAGCGTGTTCGAGAAGAGGTACGGGCGGGAGCGCTGGCGCAGCAGGGCGACGATCTCGGCGCGGGCGGCCACGTAACCGCCGGAAGCGCCGCCGAGGGCCTTGCCGAGGGTGCCGGTGATGATGTCGACGCGGTCCATGACGCCGTGCAGCTCGGGGGTGCCACGGCCGCCGGGGCCGGTGAAGCCGACGGCGTGGGAGTCGTCGACCATGACCATGGCGTCGTGGCGGTCGGCGAGGTCGCAGATCTCACGGAGCGGGGCCAGATAGCCGTCCATGGAGAAGACGCCGTCGGTCACGATCAGCTTCCGGCGGGCGCCGCCCTCCGTGGCTTCCTTCAACTGCCGTTCCAGGTCGGCCAGATCGCGGTTGGCGTACCGGAAGCGGCGGGCCTTGCACAGGCGGATGCCGTCGATGATCGAGGCGTGGTTGAGGGCGTCGGAGATCACCGCGTCCTCGGGGCCGAGCAGGGTCTCGAAGACGCCGCCGTTGGCGTCGAAGCAGGAGGAGTACAGGATCGTGTCCTCCTGGCCGAGGAACGCCGACAGCCGCGCCTCCAGCTCCTTGTGCACCTCCTGCGTGCCGCAGATGAAGCGGACGGAGGCCATGCCGTAGCCCCAGCGGTCGAGGGCCTCGTGGGCGGCGGCGATCACCTCGGGGTGGTCGGCGAGGCCGAGGTAGTTGTTCGCGCAGAAGTTGAGGACCTCGCCGGGGCGGCCGCCGGCGGTGACGGCGACGGTCGCGGACTGCGGGGTGCCGATGACCCGCTCGGGCTTGTGCAGGCCGGCGGCGCGGATCTCGTCGAGGGTGGTGCGGAGGTCGTCGCGCACGGAGTCGAACATCAGGAAGCTCCTAAAGGGCATACGCGGAAGGGGAGTTGCGCTGGTCGCTCGGCCGGTTACGCGGTCCAGTCCAGGATGACCTTGCCGCCCGTGCCGCTCGCGGCATCCGCGAACGCCGCCTCGTGGTCGCGGTAGCCGTAGCGGCCGGTGATCACGGGGGCGAGGTCGAGGCCGCCTTCCAGGAGGACCGACATCGCGTACCAGGTCTCGTACATCTCGCGGCCGTAGATGCCCTTGATGGTGATCATGGAGGTGACGATCCGGGACCAGTCGACGGCGAACTCCTCGGACGGCAGCCCGAGCATGGCGATCCGGCCGCCGTGTGTCATGTTGGCGATCATGTCCCGCATCGCCAAGGGGTTGCCGGACATCTCCAGGCCGATGTCGAAGCCCTCGCGCAGGCCGAGGATCCGCTGCCCGTCGGCGATGGCCGACTCCCCCACGTCGAGCGCGAGGCTGACCCCGATCTTGCGGGCCAGTTCCAGTCGGTCCTCGCTGACGTCCGTGACCACGACGTGGCGGGCACCGGCGTGCTTGGCGACGGCGGCGGCCATCAGGCCGATGGGGCCCGCGCCGGTGATCAGGACGTCCTCGCCGATCAGCGGGAAGGACAATGCGGTGTGCACGGCGTTGCCGAACGGGTCGAAGATGGCCGCGACGTCCAGATCGACGGGGACGCGGTGCACCCAGACGTTGGTCGCGGGCAGGGCCACGTACTCCGCGAAGGCGCCGTCGCGTCCGACCCCGAGACCGACGGTGGCGCGGCACAGGTGACGGCGGCCGGCGAGACAGTTGCGGCACTTGCCGCACACGAGGTGGCCCTCGCCGCTGACCCGGTCGCCGGCCTGGATGTCGGTGACGTCACGGCCGGTCTCCACGACCTCGCCGACGAACTCGTGGCCGGCCACGAGCGGTGTACGGATGGCCTGTTGGGCCCAGCCGTCCCAGGACCGGATGTGCAGGTCGGTGCCGCAGATCCCGGTCCGCAGGACCTTGATCAGTACGTCGCCGGGGCCGAACTCGGGCTCCGGGACGTCGACGAGCCACAGCCCGGGTTCCGCCTTCTCCTTGACCAGCGCCTTCAACGCTACGGCTCCTGTGGGTGCGCCCCCGGCGCCGGGCATGGCGAACAGACCCGTACCGGGGAGAGGGGTGGGATCGCCGATCAATCTGCCGTACGGCGGCGCCCCGGGTCCATCGAGGTTTTCTTAACCTCCGCCGCAGCTTTCCTTCACACCCCGCCGGGCCACGATCCGCCATGATGTGCCGGCCGCTTCCCGTGTCACGGGAAGGCCTCCCGCGCCTCGATCCGGGCGGCCAGTTCCGCGGCCATCGACTTGATGGTCTCCAGGCCGGCCCTGCCCCAGGGGCGCGGCTGGACGTCGAGGACGCAGACCGTGCCGAGGGCGACGCCCGTGCGGTCGAGCAGCGGGGCGCCGAGGTAGGAGCGGATGCCGTGGTCGTCGACGACGGGGTTCCCGGCGAACTTCGGGTATTCGCGCACGTCTTCGAGGACGAGACCCTTGCGGCGGACCACCACATAGGGGCAGAAGCCGTGGTCACGGGCGAGGTGACGATCCACCCCGAGCACCGTGGTGTCCGCGGTGGGCTCCGCCGACACATGCAGACCGGCGAAGAACTGCCGGTTCTCGTCGATGAAGTTGACCATCGCGTACGGCACCGAGGCGACCTCGGCGAGGCAGTCCGCGAAGGCGTCGAAGGCCGGTTCGGCGTACTCGCCGAGCCCCAGCAGCCGCAGCCGCTCCACCCGCTCGGGGGCGTCCCGGTCCTCGGGGGTGAGCAGCAGCCGGCCGACCGGACGCGGCGGGTCGTACGTCACGTGTGGGCTCCGTGGCTCGGGAGCTGGGCCGGGGTGTGGGCGAGGAGATGCCGTACGAGGGTGAGCAGGGTCTGGACGCCCGAGCTGGAGATGCGGGCGTCGCAGCAGACGACGGGGATCTCCGGGTCGAGGTCGAGGGCGGCGCGCACCTCGTCGGCGTCGTAGCGGAAGGAGCCGTCGAACTCGTTGATGGCGACGATGAAGCCGAGGCCTCGCTGCTCGAAGAAGTCGACGGCGGCGAAGCAGTCCTCCAGGCGGCGGGTGTCGGCGAGGATGACCGCGCCGAGGGCCCCTTCGGAGAGTTCGTCCCACATGAACCAGAACCGCTGCTGTCCGGGGGTGCCGAACAGATAGAGCACATGTCGCGGATCGAGTGTGATGCGGCCGAAGTCCATCGCGACGGTCGTCTCGACCTTGTTCTCGATGCCGTCGAGATTGTCGGTGGCGGCGCTCACTGTGGTGAGGAGTTCCTCCGTGCTCAGCGGCGCGATCTCACTCACCGCGCCGACGAAGGTCGTCTTGCCGACCCCGAACCCTCCCGCCACCAAGATCTTCAGTGCGGTGGGGAAGGGGTCAGAGCTGTCGTCGTAGTCCATCGAGCACTGCCTCCAGAAGAGACCGGTCTGTCGGGTTGTGGTGGAAAACCGGGGGCTTGGTGGTGAGGGCCCCGCAGTCGACGAGGTCGGACAGCAGCACCTTGGTGACCGCCGCCGGCAGCGTGAGGTGAGCGGCGACCTCGGCGACCGAGACGGGTGCCCGGCACAGGTCGAGTGCAGTTGCGTGCTCGGGGCCGAGATAGCCGAGGGGGGTCGCCCCGGTGGCCATCACCTGTGAGAGGAGATCGAGCGCGGTGGTCGGCCGGGTCCGGCCGTTGATGACGGTGTAGGGGCGTACCAGACGCCCGGCGGCGTCGTCGTACAGAGGTCCGTCGCCGGCCGCGGGCACGTTCAAGGCCTCATCGCGGAGGGTCCGACGGCTTGACGGGGCTGGGTGACCAGATACGGGCGGACGCTCTTGACGAGCATCGCCATCTCGTAGCCGAGGACCGCCGCGTCGGCCTCGCGTCCGGCGAGCACGGCGAGGCAGGTGCCGGAGCCCGCGGTGGAGACGAACAGCAGGGTCGAGTCGAGTTCGACGACGACCTGGCGGACGTCGCCGCCGTCGCCGAAGCGGACGCCCGCGCTGCGTCCGAGGGAGTACAGGCCGGAGGCCAGGGCCGCCATGTGGTCGGCACTGTCCGGATCGAGGCCGTGGACCGACTTCACGAGCCCGTCGCAGGAGAGCAGCACCGCGCTCGTGGTGTGCGGTACGCGCTGGACGAGGCCGCTCATCAGCCAGTCGAGATCGGATACATGGCCGGTCGGCGCATCGCTCGCCATGGTGGATCGACTCCTTGGGGTGCGTTGGTCTGCGGGAGCGCAGGGGGTGGGGACCGTGGTGGGGGTGGTGAGGGGCGTGGTCATCCGGCCGGTGTGCTCCCGTCCTGCCGGGGCGTGAGGTCGTGTGCCGCGTCGAGGGCCGACGGCGGTACGGCTGTGGGGGCGATGCCCCTGGGCTGTCCGCCCAGGGGCTGGGTGGCGTCCTTGTGCGGCGCGTCCATGGGGGCCGGCTCCATGTGGAGTGCGTCCGTACGGCCCGTGGCGCCGTGTGAAGTCGGGGCCGGGTAGCCCGTGTTCAGCTGTCCCGTGTCGATGCGGGACGCGGCGTCGGGGGCGGGGGGCGTCAGGTCCGCGGCGGCCGTGTCCAGCGTGGAGGTGTCCCAGTCGGAGCTCTCCATCTGGCGGGCCTCGGCGAGTCCGATGCCGCGCTGGAAGGCGGCCATCAGCCCGGGGTCGTGGCCGATGTAGTGGCCGGGGTCCTGGCGGGGCGCGGGTGCGGGGCCGCCGCGGAGCTGGGGCACGATGTGCTGCTGGGCGCGGCGGCGGGGCAGTTGCGGCTTGCCCATGGTGCCGCGTACGGCGCCGCCGACGCGTGGGGTCGGAGGTGTGCCGCTGTTCTCGGCGACGGTCCGCCGGTCGTCGGGACGGACGCCGGGCGCGGCCTCGGCCGGGTTGGGCCGCTCGTCCCGGGCACCGCGCACCGGCAGCGGGGGCGGGCCGCCGCTGCCTCTGCCCGGCCCCTGCCGGCCGCTGCCCCGGCCGGGGCCCTGCTGCCGGGGCACGGAGGCACGGGGCGGGCTCGGGGCGGAGCGGTGGCCGGGCTCGGGGCGCGCGGGCTGCGCGGGTGCCGGGCGGCCGGTCCGGCCGGTTGCGGGCCGGCCGGGCCTGTCGGTCGCCGGACGGTCTGCGGGGCCGGGTGCGAACGCTCCCTGAGGAGCGGCGGGCTGTGCGTGGCGGGGCCCGTCGGGGCGGCGTACGCCGGTGTTCTGCTCGGTGTGGGGCCGGGTCTGCGGCAGGTCGCCCGGGTCGCTGCCGAGCAGGCCCTGGGGGATGACGAACGCGGCCTGGACGCCGCCGTAGATGTTGGCCTGGAGGCGGACCTGGATGCCGTGGCGCCGGGCCAGTTGGGAGACGACGAAGAGGCCGATGCGTCCGTCCTGGAGGAGGCTGGCGACGTTGACCTGGTCGGGGTCGGCGAGCAGGGCGTTCATCTTGTTCTGCTCGGCGACGGGCATGCCGAGGCCCCGGTCCTCGACCTCGACGGCGAGCCCGGAGGTGACGAGGTCGGCGCGGAGCAGGACCTGGGTGTGCGGGGCGGAGAACACCGTGGCGTTCTCGACGAGTTCGGCGAGGAGGTGGATGACGTCGGCGACGGCGTGCCCGCGCAGGGTGCCGTCGACCGGGGGGACCAGCTTGACCCGGGAGTACTGCTCGACCTCGGCGATCGCGGAGCGCAACACCTCGGTCATGGAGACGGGGTTGCTCCACTGACGGCGGGAGACGGCGCCGCCGAGGACGGCGAGGTTCTCGGCGTGGCGGCGGATGCGGGTGGCGAGGTGGTCGACGTGGAAGAGGCCCTTGAGGAGGTCGGGGTCCTCGATCTCGTTCTCCAGGTCGTCCAGGATGGAGATCTCGCGCTGCACCAGCGACTGCAGCCGGCGCGCCAGGTTCACGAAGACTTCGAGCTTCTGTTCGCTGCCCGCGTGGCTGGAGAGCTGGGAGGCCTGGACGACGGCGGTGACGGCGCTGTCGTGGGCGCGGGCCAGGTCGTCGGTGAGCAGTTCGAAGTCGTCGGCGTCCGCGGCGGGCTTGGCGCGGGGCCCGCGCGCGGGCGGCTGGTCGCCGCGCCGGAGCGCGTCGACGAGGGCGCGCAGGTCGTCCTCGCTCTTGGTGCTGACCTGGCGCAGGGCGCCCAGGCGTTCGTGTACGCACTTGGCGGTGCGGCCGGCGGCCACGGCGGCGATGGCGATGCCGACGAGGGCCACTGCGGCGGCTCCGGCGAGGACCGCCCACAGGGTGAGGCTGGGGCGGGCGCCGCCGGCGCGGAAGGTGAAGAGCACTGCGGCGCAGGCGCTGAGGGCGACCGCGGTGGGGGGCAGGACCGCGAGGCGCACCAGCTGTGGCCGTATGTGGATCTCGGGCAGCGAGGGGACGGTGCGGGTGGCCGATCGCCCGTGCCGCCCGCCTTCACGGCGGTCTGCGCGTGCGGCCGGTGCGCGAAGGTGAGACATCAGCGTCCTCGTACTGGTCCGTCTGGGGCGTGGGGGGTGCCGCGTCCGGGCGACTTGGGCATGCGCCACCGCATGTCGGTCGCGAGAGTCGAAGAATTCGGCCCAGCGTCGTCCGACGGCAACTCACAGTAGTCGCCAACGCGTCATGTGCGGTGCGCAGTTGACAAAGACCTCCGTAATGCGTCCCGCTCTGGTATGAGGCTCGCGCGACAGTCCGATAATTCTTCGGACGCTTGTTCCTGTCGAATTCTTTCTGCGCCTGGATTTCGATCAGAGCTGGTCGGAACAGGTCGAGAACAGAC